>NCCY01000086.1:0-20633 GCA_002279855.1 Rhizobiales bacterium 12-68-15 | reverse complement strand
CATAGCTCGTGCGGTCGAGGCGGGGCGCATCGCTGCCCGACAGCGCGCTCCAGAAATCATGCGCATTGTCCGGCATCTCGCCCGCGCCATAGGTGGAGATGACGAACACCACGCGCTCGGTCGCGGCAAGGCGCGGCAGGTCCATCTGGTCAAGGCCCGACACACTCGGCTCGAAGCCATGGGCGCGCGCGGCGGCGGCGGCCTCCTGGGCAAGCTGCTCGCAATTGCCGGTCTGTGTGCCGTAGAGGATGCGCAGCGCCGGGCGCGCCACCGGCGCGGCCTGCTCGGCTGCGGCGGTCGCTGGCCCGCCGCCGATCCGCGACTGCAGGCCGGCGAGGAAGCCGGCCAGCCAGATACGCTGCTCGCCGGAAAAAGGCGCGTCCTCGGGAATGGCGGGAAGTCTCATGGGCGGGCTCGGGAATGGGCCAGGAGGTCGGGCAGGGCGGCGTGCGCGAACAGCTCCTCGTAGCTCGGGATCCGCCCGAGACTGTCGCGATTGCGCGCGCTCTGGTGAAGGATCCAGCCATAGGTGCCGGGGCTGTCCATGGAGAGCACGTTGCGCTGGCCGAGGGCGTTCTTGTAGTCGGCGAGGCGCTTGTCCGCGACGAGGGCGGCCAGCTGCTCGTCGCCATAATGCTGGAGCGCCGCCTGCGCGTGGCGCTGGATCTTCTGCATCAGGGCGAAGTCCTCGGTCATGATGAGCTTGCGCACGGCGCTGCGGACCTGCGGCGCGTCCGGGTCGCTCCCCCCCGGCAGGCGTGCCAGTGCCACCTGCTGGGCCAGCGCGAGCACCGTGTAATTGTTCAGCAGCACCATCATTTCGGCGCTGTCAGCCCGGTCCCCGGGGGGAACCGCCCCGGCGAGGATGGGCCGGCCGTCGCGATAGGCCAGCTTGAACTTGCGCAACTGATGGGCCGCGACGGCCCCCGACAGTTCTTCCATCAGGCTCTTGCGGGTCTTGGCCTGGAGGATGGCGGCGCTGTCCTGATACTGGAGCAGGGCGATGGGCAGGGCATAGACGAAGTTCTGCCGCTCGCTGTCCCAGTTCTCCAGCAGCCACGCCGCCTTGGGCGATCCGGTCGCGGCATGGTGCCATTCCAGCAGCTGCCGCACCGCCAGAGCGTGGACGGCGGCATCGGGCGTGTCGGAGGACAGGGCGTGCAGCTGGATGGAATCGTGGCTCGCCTTGGCAGCCAGCGCGCCATAGGGATCATACTGGTAGGCGAACCCGCCGCTCATGCCGTTGCCGAAGCCCTTGCCGAAGGCCCCGAGGTTCAGCACCGCGCCGTTGGTCATGTATTCGCAGCAGAAATCCCCGACGCCTTCCACCACGGCGGTGGCGCCGGAATTGCGCACGGCGAAGCGGTCGCCCGCCTGTCCCGCCACGAACAGGCGTCCGCCGGTGGCGCCGAACAGGGCGAAATTGCCCACCAGCACGTTGCCGCCCGCCTCTTCCGCCCCGCCGCCGGGGGAGAGCACGGCGATGGTGCCGCCACACTGGCTCTTGCCGACGCCGTCATTGCAGGTGCCGGTATGGGTCAGCGCCATGCCGTCATTGCAGAAGGCGCCATAGGACTGTCCCGCCGAGCCGCAGGTCTCGATGACCACGCTGCCGGTCTTCAGGAAGCGGCGGCCGCGGTCATCCATGGCGACCCAGGCCACCGCGTGGGCCTGTCCGGCGTCCAGTTCATGGTTGAGCCGGCGTTCGATATCGATGGCGAGGCGGGCGCCGACGCTCTTGTTGCGGTTTCCGAGCGCGATAGGGCCGGCCCGCAGGAGCGGCTCTGCCTCGTCTGCCGACGCCCCCTCCGCAAGCGCCGCGCGCACCTGCGCCGACAGCGCCTCGTCGATGGCGTAGTCCGCTTCCAGATAAACCGGATCGGGCACCGGGATCTCGCTGACGACGCCAAGCATGGCCCGCAGGTCCAGCTGGCCGACGCTGGCCGGATGGTCGAGCAGGTGGAGCATGTCCGCGCGTCCCCGCGCGGCGGCGAGCGAGGGCAGGCCGAGGGATGCGAGGATCTCCCGCGTCTCGTGGGCGATGTTCATCAGATACTGGCCGAGCGAGCGCGGATCGCCGTCGAACAGTTCGGAATTGGTGGTCAGGCCGGCCGGGCACTTGATGTTGCAGTTCTTGGCCATGACGCACTTCAGCATCATCAGCGCGGTGGTGCCGAACTCGAAGGAATCTCCGCCCAGCATGGCCGACTTGATGACGTCGCCCGCAGTCTGGTGCGCGCCCGAGCAGCGCAGCGTCACCTTGCTGCGCAGGCCGTTGAGGCAGAGCGCCTGATGCACCTCGGCAACGCCGATCTCGGCGGCACGGCCGGTATATTTCAGGCTGGTGACGGCGGCCGCGCCCGTGCCGCCGGTATTGCCCGCAACATTGATGACGTCCGCGCCGGCCTTGGCGACGCCCACCGCGATGGTGCCGATGCCCTCCGAGGACACCAGCTTGACGATCACCCGCACCCGCGCCGCCTTGCAGTCATGGATCAGCTGGGCGAGGTCCTCGATGGAATAGGTGTCGTGGTGTGGAGGCGGGGACACCAGTTCCACGCCCGGCGTGCCGCCGCGCGCGGCCGCGATCTCGACGGTCACCTTCTGGGCCGGAAGCTGTCCGCCTTCGCCGGGCTTGGCGCCCTGGCCGATCTTGATCTCGATTTCCTCCAGCGCGGGATCGGCGAAATAGCCGGCCCACACCCCGAAGCGGCCGGACGCGATCTGCTTGATGCGGGAGGCGCGTATGGTGCCATAGCGCGACAGGTGCTCGCCGCCTTCGCCGGAATTGGAGAAGCCGCCCACCATGTTGGTACCGTGCGCCACGGCCTCGTGCGCCGGGGCGTTGAGCGCTCCGTGGCTCATGGCGCCGGAGGCGAGGCAGCGGGTGATGGCGTGTGCCGGCTCCACGTCCTCCAGAGGGATGGAATCGGGCGCGGACTGCACCAGCGCCAGCCAGTCCCTCGCCTCCCCGGTGACCCTCACCACCAGCCGCCCGCCCTCCAGCCAGTGGCCGAGAATGTCGCGCTTGAAGCGCACCAGCAGCGACTGGCCGAGGGCGTTGAGCCGGCCCGGGTCGCTCGCCAGGGGGCCGGTGAGGCCGAGATGGAAGATGTCGGCTTCCTGCCGCGTGCAGGTGAGGCCGCGCACCAGATAGCTGTTGTTGCCCCTGCGGCTGAACCGGCCGAGTTCGCGCCGGAAATCTTCCGTTCCGGACACGAAGGTCACGTCGGCCGGCAGCGCCAGCACGTCGCGCAGGGCGGCGGGGCGGCGTGCGCGTTCCTCGCTCATCATGCGGCTGAAGGCGCGATAGCCGGCGGTGATGCGGAAGGCATCGATGGCCTCGGGCGACAGCGCCTCGAAGCTGGTGGCCTGATAGGCGCCCGCATCCAGCCCGAAGGCGTCAGTGAGGCGGTTGAGCGGCAGGAGGCGCAGGGCCTCCGCGTCGGTCTGCGCTTCGCCCGCCGCGCCGCCGTCGACGGAGAGGGCCAGTTGCTCCTCGGTCATGTCCACGAAGCCGCGCACGGCGGCGGCGCCGAACGAATGGCCGGCGCCTTCCGCCCGCTCCTTGAACAGACCAAGCAGCGGTACGTCCGTTTCGCCCGTCACGGTCAGGGCGCGGGCGTGCCAGTCCGCCGCCGCCTGCGCGATGACGGCGAAGTTCACCCCGCCCACCGGCGTCCGCATGTTCGGGAAGAACCGCCGCAGCACGGGATCGTTGGTATCGAGGAAGTTGGGCTCGAAGAATTCGCCGCCGATATAGCTTTCGACGGTGCACAGGCCGACCTTGCCCATGGTCTTCATAAGCGACTTTTCCGCCGCCTTGGCAAAGCGCTTGTAGGCCTTGTCGGCCTCGGCGCCGAACTTCTCCTCGGCGCGGAACTGCACGCACAGGCAATAGACCGCCGACGCTCCGAAGCCGAGGGCGGTGGCGATGTGGTGGGAGGAGGAGATCTGCCCGCTCTCGGCGATCAGCGACACCCGCAGGCGCAGCCCGTCGGCGATCAGGCGCTGGTTGACGGCGGAGACCACGAGGATCATGGGCAGCGCGGCACGCGCTTTTGCCACATGGCGGTCGGTGAGAACGGCGATGCCGCCGTTCTCCCGCGCGAAAGCGCAGACCGTCTCGCACAGGGACGCGATCGCCGCTTCCATGGCAGCGCGGTTGGCGGCGGGATCGCCGGGCACCGGATTGTAGAGGATGTCGAAGCGGCGGAAGGGCGTCGCCTTCTGCTCGCGCAGCTTCAGCATGTCGAGATGGGTGAGGATGGGGGAGCGCAGGACGATCTGCGGCGCGGAGGGGGCACCGATGTTCGGCTTCGCGCCCAGCGCCACCCGCAGCGTCATGCCGTCCGCCTCGCGCAGGGAATCGAGGGGCGGGTTGGTGACCTGCGCGAAGCGCTGCGAGAAATACTTGGCGACGCCGCCTTCCTGATCGGACAAGGCGTTGATGGCATTGCCATATCCCATGGCAGAGATGCGCTCGGCGCCGGTCTCCAGCATGGGGTCCATCAGGAAGCGGAAGCTCTCCTGATTGTGGGAATAGGCCACGTAACGCTGATAGCGCTCAAGGTCGCCATTGTAGCGCAGCGGCGAGCCCTGCCGGTCGGCGGGCACTTCCGGCAGGTCTTCCAGATTGAGCCGCGCGGCGGCGAGGAGCGCGGGATAGTCGCGCCGGCCCGCCAGCATCTCCAGCGCTTCCACGGTGCCGTAGGCGCGCTGCTCCCGGTGGTCCCAGTAAAGCATCCCGCCGGCCTCGATGCGTCCCCGCCGCAGCACGCTTTCGGGCGGGAAGGCGATCTGCCCGGCTTCCGACATGACGCAGAGATAGTCGGTGGTCTCCACCGTGCGCAGCGGGCGCAGGCCGAGGCGGTCGAGCCGCGCGCCGATGATCTCGCCATTGCCGAAGATGAGCGCGGCCGGGCCGTCATTCTTCTCCTCGTAGAGGGAGAAATACTCCAGCATGGCCCGCACCTTGCCGGACAAGGTGGGGTCGTTTTCCCAGGCCGGCGGCATCATGGAGACCACGGCCGTCACGAGGTCGAGGTCGTCCTGCATCATCCGGCTGTCCAGCGTCTGGTCGAGACGGCAGGAATCCGACTGTCCGCGCGGCGCGATGATGCGGCCGTTGCGGGCGCGGGCGTGGGCGGCCTCGGACAGGCGGTTCTTCTTGTCGGTGTTCAGCTCGCCATTGTGCGCCATCAGCCGGAACGGCTGGGCCATGGAGGGGTGGGGGTCGGTGTTGGTGGAGAAGCGGGTGTGGAAGAACAGGGTGTGGATGGCGTGGTCGGGATCGGCCAGATCCAGGAAATAAGGGATCACCTCGTTGGAATTCAGACGCCCCTTCAGGACCTGCGTGCGGGCGGACAGCGACAGCGGGTAAAGCCCGTCGAGGCCCGGATCGGTGAAGGCTTCCGCCTCGATGGCCAGCAGTGCGCGATGGATCGCTCGGTCGAAGGCCTCAAGGGTCGCGACGGCATCGGGCGCGCGGAACACCCATTGCCGGATGCCGAGCTGGCAGGCGCGCGCGGCCGGGCGCAGCACGGCGGGCTCCACCGGCACGTCCCGCTCCAGCAGGATGGCGAACGCCTCTTCGGCCAAAGCGGCGCGGATCAGCCTGAGTGCGCGCGGATGCTCGGCGGGATCGCGCGGCATGAAGAAATTGCCGACGCCGAACCGTCCGGCAGCCAGCATCGCCTCGCCCGTCAGCTTGCGGAAGAAGGGCAGGGAGAGATCCATCGAGATGCCGGCGCCGTCGCCCACGCCCTCGGAAGACATGCCGCCCCGGTGGGGCACCGCACACAGCGCCTCGTGCGCCTTGCGCAGCACGTCCGGTGTCTGGCGCCCGTCCTTGCGCGTGAGGAAGCCAACGCCGCAGCTGCTCTTTTCCAGCGCGCCATCATAGAGCAGGGGAAGGGGGCAGGGGGTGCTCACCGGACCGCGATCTCGCCTCGATTGGAGGGGCACCGGCCGCGTGAACGACCGGGACAAGCGTGATATGCGGCAAGAAGATGTCTGGCAAGACGCTGAAATCTCAATGTAAATATAATTATTATAAAGACAGATACCGAATCTTCCCCCATCTGCGCAGTGCGCTTGAAGATGATCGGATCAGCCGGCGCGCTGATTGTGATGGGCTGGACGTGAAACGCCCTTCACGCCTGTGCCAGCATTGCAGCACACGCACGGGGCGCGGGCGCATTCTGGAAAACATCAAATCTTCTTCTGTGTCCGTTGCGGGCCCGGACAGGCTTCGCTACGGAGTTTGGTAGATTACCAACCAAATTGCGAAGCGAGGCGGGCCATGACGGGTCATATGGGCGGACGGGGGCGCGGGGAAACGGCGGTGGCTGTGTTGATGGCGGCGCTGATGGCGATCCCGGCGGACGCCTTGGCGGAAGAAGCGGGCACGGCTGCGGACAGTGCGGATGTGATCTCGCTGGACGAGGTTGCCGTCACCGCGCGCAAGATCACGGAAGATATCCGCGCCGTCCCGTTTTCGGTGACCGCCGTCACCCGGCGCATGCTGGACGATGCCAACATCCAGGACACCGAGGACCTGTACCGCTGGGTGCCCAATTTCAACTTCACCCAGAGCGGCCTCAGCTTCGCCAACCTCTTGAACATTCGCGGCATCGGATCATCGTCCGCCCTCATCTCGCCGGCCGTGGTCTATTATGTGGACGGCATTCCCGTGCCCACCCGCGTGTTCGACCAGCGGTTCGTTGATGTGCAGCAGATCGAGGTGCTGCGCGGTCCGCAGGGAACCCTGTTCGGGCTGAACGCGCAGGCCGGCGCGGTCACAATCGCCACCGGCGATCCCACACGCAGCTTCGAGGGCATGGTGGGAGGCGAGATCGGCAGCTATGGCCGACGGGAGGTGACCGGGCTGGTCTCGGGGCCGGTCAGCGACACGCTCGCCCTGCGCCTCACCGGGCAGCTCTATGGCTATGACGGGGACATCGAGAATTACACCTTCGCCGGCACCGGCGGGGCCATGGTCGCCGACCAGACGGTGCGGGCGGAGACCTTTGGCGCCGTCTCCGGAAAGGCGCAGTTCACGCCCGATGACGCCACCATGGTGATGCTGGCGGCGAACTACCGCCGCGACCGCCAGCGCCCCACCACCGGCGTCTTGCTGGATGACCCGCAACTCCCGCGCAACGCCTATAATCCGGTCCCCGAAACCACTGTCGAGACGGGCGGGCTGGGGCTCACCATCACCCGTGATTTCGACATGGCGCGGCTTACCTCCGTCACCGGATTCTCGCGCTACACCATCGGCATGAATGCGGACATCCTGGACGGCTTCCTGGCCGGCGCGAGCAGTGGTCTGACAGCTTATGTCTTCCAGTCGCCCACCGCCAATGTGCGCACCGTTTCCGAGGCGAACACCCAGTGGACGCAGGAACTGCGCCTCGACGGGGAGATCGCCGGCATCCGCTGGGTGGGCGGTGTGAGCGCCTTCTATTCCAGCTTCTCCAGCACCACGGACATCACCAGTACCGCCATGGCGAACGGCGCCTATACCGCAGCCGTGGACACGTTCGACATGGCCGGCTTTGGCGAAGTGACGGTGCCCCTCACCGACCGGCTGCGCTGGATCGTGGGCCTGCGTGCCACCCATGAGACGAAGGACTTTTCCGGCACCTTTGTCGGGCGCTCCGGTCCACTTCCGGCCGCCGCGCTTTACCTGCAGGACGGCACCGGCACCTACGATTTCGTCACCGGGCGCACCGGCCTCAGCTATGATCTCACCCCGACGCTTTCTGCCTATGCCACCATCGCGCGGGGCGAGAAGCCGGGTGGCTATCCCATCTACAACCAGTTCGCCGCATTTGGCATTCCGGCGTCCGCCTATGGCAGTGCCCGCACCTGGTCCTACGAGGCGGGTGTTCGCGGCAATCCGTTCTCGGAGCGGATCGAGGTCAGCGCGGCGGTGTTCTACAACGACACCTCGGGCGAGCAGCTTTTCACCTATAACCCCACGGTGGACCGGTTCGACGTGCAGAATGCCGACACCCGAACCTATGGCGCGGAGCTGGAACTGAAGGCGCGGCTGACCGAAGCCCTGATGCTCACCGGCAGCCTTGCCGTGCTCGACACGGAAATCACCGATGCCGAGGTGGTGGCCCTGATCGGCAATGTGGTGCCCTATGCGCCCGACCTCACCGGCAGCCTTGCCCTCGAATATCGCCATCCGCTGGCGTTCGGGGCGTTGCAGGGCGAGGTCTTCGGGCGGGCGGAATACCAGTATGTGGGAGGCCGGGCCATCGACCCCGCCAACAGCCGCATTCTGGATGCCTACAGCCTCGTGAATCTGCGGGCGGGGTGGAAGCACGCGCGCCTCGATCTCTACGGCTACGTGGAGAACCTGTTCGACGAGAGCTATGTCCTCTCGGCCTTCCAGTCGGGCACCACGGCCGCAGGAACCGCCATATTTGCCGGCATTCCCGGCACTGGGCGCGCGTTCGGCGCCGGCGCGCGCATGCGGTTCTGAACGCACCGCCCGTCCTCCCTGACCTCCTTCGACAGAGACCCACGATGACCGAAACCGTCCAGGCCCCGGACACGCCGCGCGCACTGCCGCTGGCGAATGCCGCGCTTGCCGCCGGCCTTCTGGCGAATGCCGCCGGGCAGTCGCTGCTGTTTGTGCTGCTGCCACCGCTTGGTCGGAGGCTGGGCTTTTCCGACATCCAGACCGGCGCGCTGCTCAGCCTGTCCGCCCTGCTGCTGATCGTCTCGGCCCCGGCCTGGGGATATGCCAGCGAGAGGATCGGGCGGCGTCCCGTCCTGCTGCTTGGGCTGGCCGCCGCCACCGGCGCACCGCTTCTGTTCGCCGGCATCGCCTCCGCCCGGCTTGACGGCGCGATTGGCGTGGTGCTGGCGCTCGCTGCCTTCGGCCTCGTGCGGGGCGTGCAGGCGCTGGCGGGCGGCGGATTGCTGCCGGTGGCGCAGGCCTACATGGCAGACACCACGCCACCGGGAGAGCGGGCGGGAGGCATGGGGCTGCTGGGCGCCGCCTATGGCATCGGCGCTATTCTTGGCGCGGCAGTGGCCTGGGGGCTCGGGGGAACGACACCGGCACTGGCCTTCGGCGTCGTCGCCGGCCTCGGCATGGCCGGCCTTGCCGCCGTAGCGCTTGCCACGCCGGAGCCGGTCCGCGGCGGTGACGGGGACGCAACCGGAGGCGCGGCGGACGGCGCGGTGAGCCTCGCGGCGGTCTGGCCGTTCCTGCTTGTCACGCTCCTCGCCATCACCGCCTATGGCCTGCTCCAGCAGGTGATGGCGCTGCGCTTGCAGGATGCGTGGGGATTTTCCACGCAAGAGGCGACCTCGGCGGCGGGCGGCATCATGATGGCGACCTCCTTCATCATGATCCTCGTCCAGGGCATCGGCCTGCGGCTGCTGCGCTGGGCGCCTGCGCAACTTCTGCGCTCCGGGGCGCTGCTGGCGATGCTGGCCCTCGCGCTGGCGACGCTGGCTAGAGGGCGATGGGAACTGCTGGCGGGATGGGAACTGCTGGCGGCCATGGGCCTGTTCGGCGCCGGTATCGGCCTGATGCTGCCGGGCAACCTGGCGAGCCTCAGCCTGCGGGCGGGGCCGCGCGCGCAGGGGCGCGTAGCCGGTCTCAATGCGGTCGGGCAGGGCATCGGCCTCAGCCTTGGCCCCATCCTGGGGGCGAGCCTGCACCAGATGTCGCCGACCGTTCCCTTCCTCGCCGCCCTGCTGCTGCTCGCCCTTGTTTCCGCAACCGCTATCGTCGCAACCGCGACCGGGCCGGACAACTCGGCGGTGCAGCCATGACCCACGCCTTCACCCCGCAGGCCGCTGCCGATTATGATACCCGCATTCCCGCTCTCGTCCCCGGCTACGACCTCGCCGGGGATCTGGCGGCGGCGCTGCTGTGCGATCTCCTGCCGGACGGGGCGCGAATCCTCGTGGCGGGCTGCGGCACCGGGGCGGAACTGGCCCGCCTCGCCCGTGCCAATGCAAGCTGGCGCTTCATCGCGCTCGATCCGTCCCCCGCCATGCTGGCGCGCGCGCAGGAGAGGATGGCGGCTTCCGGCGACGGGGAGCGTGTAGCGTGGGTGGAGGCGCCGCTCGGTGCGGCGGACCTGCCGGCCTGCGACGCGGCGCTCGCCTTCCTGGTGGACCATTTCGTGCCCGATGACGGCGCGCGGGCGCGCTTTTTCGCGGCGCTGGCCCAGCCTCTTGCCGGAGGGTGCCCGGCCCTGCTGTTCCATTATTCCGACGGGCCATGGACCGGTGCCTATGGCCGCTGGCTTGCCATGGCGGAAAGCGGGCAGAAGGCGGACGCCATCCTCGGGCTTATCGCGACGCGCTGGCATCTCCTGACGCCGGAGCGGCGCACCGCCCTGCTGGAGCAGGCCGGATTTTCGGCCCCGCGCCGCTTCCTCTCAGCCCTTGGCTATGAGGGCGTGCTCGCCCTCCGCAACACGGCGGAATTGGCGTCTTGCCCCGCTTCTTGGTAACGCTTCCAAAGCGCCTCAGCGCCCGCATCGCCGGGCGCTGAGGGTGTTTTGTGGACGCAAGGGTGAATGGCCATGGCTGCCGGGGGAGCGATACGTCAGCGCATTCTGGATGCCGCGCTTGACCTTGCGGAGCAGGAGGGCATCCGGGGCCTGACGCAGCCGCGCATCGCCAAGGCCGCCGGGGTGCGGCAGTCCCACCTCACCTATTATTTTCCGCGCAAGGCGGACCTGTTCGTGGCGCTGCTGGAGGCATCCCACGCGCGCGCCGCCCCCTCACCCGGGGCGCCGGCGCCGGATGTGGAGCGGCTGCTGGACCTGACGCGCCAGTTGATGTTCGACGGCAAGCGGCTGCGCTTCTTTCTCGGCATCGTGCAGGAGGCCAGCGAGGAGGCGGAACTGCGCCCCATCCTCGCGGCCCATGCGCGCGGCTTCGCGGATGCGGTGGCCGCTGCCTTCGGTCGCGAGGCGGGCGATCCGGCCGCGCTCGCTTTCGTGGACAGGGTGCGCGGCATGGGCTTGCGCGCCCTGCTGGACCCCGCGCTGGACGGCCGTGCGGTGGACCTCATGGCACTGGCGCGGGAGTACGGGCTCGCCCCCGCAGGCCCGCCCCGGCGCCCGCGCATCCGGCGGGCGTGAGCCGCGCGCTCAGTCCGCCGCCACCACGTTGGCGGGCCGGCCGGCGACGAAGCTCTCGATATTGTCGATGAGCTGATCCACCAGCGCCTGCTGTGCCTCCGTGGAGGCCCAGGCCACATGGGGCGTGTCGAAGAACACCACCTCCATGCCGAAGGCGCGGGCGATGCCGGCCACCTGACGGCCCAGCACGCCGGCGCCGATGATGCCGATGCGCTTGCCGGCAAGGTCGATGATGGGGTTGCCGAAGAAGCAGAACTGCCCGGCCTTCTGCCAGTCGCCCGCAAGCAGCTGGTCGCGATAGGGCACGAGCGACCGGCTGAGCGCCAGAAGCAGGGCGAAGGTGTGCTCCGGCACGGTGGCCCGCGCATAGCCCCGGATGTTGACGGTGGGGATGCCCCGCGCCGCCGCCGCTGCCTTGTCCACGCAGTCCGTTCCGGTGGCGGCGACGGCGATGAGCTTCAGGTGCGGCAGCCGCGCCAGCGTGTCGGCGCGCAGGTCCACCTTGTTGGTGATGAGGATGGTGGCGTCCGCCGCCCGCGCCGCCACCTCGTCCGGGCGGGTGCGCCCGTGCTCGCCCCACTCATGGGGAAAGGCGGGACGGCGGATGGTGACCTCCGGCGCGACCGTGTCGCGATCCAGAAAGACGATCCTGTGCATGGACTTCTCCTTCACAGCCGCGCGCGGGCCTGCGCGGCCACGGCCTCCGCCGTGATGCCGAAATGGCGGTAGAGTTCATCCGCCGGGCCGGAGGCGCCGAACCCGGTCATGCCCACGAACCCGCCGTCCTCGCCGATCCAGCGCTCCCAGCCGAACTTCACGGCGGCTTCCACCGCCACCCGCACGCAGCCGGTGCCCAGCACCTCGCTGCGATAGGCGCGGTCCTGCGCCTCGAACAGGCTCCAGCAGGGCATGGAGACCACCGCCGTCGCGATGCCCTCCGCCTGAAGCAGGTCGCGGGCAGCGAGGGCGATCTGCACTTCCGACCCGGTGGAGAGCAGCGTCACCCGGCGCGGGCCGCCGGTGGCCTGCGCCAGCACATAGGCGCCGCGCGCGGAGCGGTTGTCCGGTCCGCCATCGGTGCGAAGACAGGGCAGGCTCTGGCGGGCGAAGACGAGGCAGCTCGGGCCGGTGGCATGGGCCAGCGCGATCTCCCACACCTCGGCCGCCTCCACCGCATCGCAGGGGCGCAGCACCAGCATGTTGGGCATGGCGCGCAGGGAGGCGATGATCTCCACCGGCTGGTGGGTCGGGCCGTTCTTGCCGATGCCGATGGAATCGTGGCTGAACACGAACAGCGTCGGCAGCCCCATCAGCGCCGCCATGCGCATCGCGGGACGCTCGTAATCGGAGAAGGGCAGGTAGGTGACGGCCAGCGGGATCACCCCGCCATGGGCTGCCATGCCGTTGGCGAGCGCGCCCATGGCATGCTCGCGCACGCCGCAATGGATGTAGCGCCCGGCCCGGTCGCCCGCCGTGAAGGCGGAAAGCTGCCGCTTGTGGTTGGTGGGGGCCTCAAGGTCGGCACAGGCGGTCATCATCTCCGGCAGCACGCCATAGAGCGCGGAGGCGATCTCGCCAGAGGCGGCGATGGAAAAGTCCGCCTTGCCCTCCTGCGCGGCGCGGGCCTTGAAGGCGTGGATCGCCTCCCGCCAGCCGGAGGCAAGGGTGCGGGCCTGCGCCCGGGCGAAGGCGTCGTGCACGGCATGGCCCTGCTGCGCCAGCCGCGCCTGCCAGTCCGCGCGGGCCTTCCCGCCCGGTGCAGCGGTGGCGCGCCATGCGGCGCGGAGGGCGGGGGGCGTGTCGAAGGCGCCCGCCGTCCAGTCGAAGCGGGCCGCCATGCCGGCACGGTCATCCGGGAAGAGTTTGCCGGAATGCCCGCCGCGCTGGCCCTCCAGCCGGGCGATGCCGCAGGCGATGCGGGTGCGGCAGGCGATCAGCGAGGGGCGGGGATCGGCTGTTGCGGCGGCGAGGGCCGCATCGATGGCGGGGATGTCGTGGCCGTCAATCTCCTGCACATGCCAGCCGGCCACCCGGAACCGCTCCGCCACGTTCTCGGAGATGGAGAGGTCGGTGGGGCCGTCATCGGTGATGGCATTGTCGTCCCACAGGAAGGTGAGCTTGCCGAGGCGGAGGTGGCCGGCAAGCTGGATCACCTCCTGCCCGATGCCTTCCTGCAGGCAGCCGTCGCCCACGAAGGCCCAGGTGCGATGGTTCACGAGATCATCGCCGAAGCGGGCGTTCAGCGCGGCCTCCGCGATGGCCATGCCGAGCGCATTGGCGATGCCCTGGCCCAGCGGTCCGGTGGTGACCTCGATGCCGGCGGCGGGCTCGTATTCCGGATGGCCCGCGCAGGGTGAGCCCAGTTCACGGAAAGTCTTCAGCGCGTCGAGCGGCATGTGGCCGTAGCCGGTCAGGTGCAGCAGCGCATAGAGCAGCATGGAGCCGTGCCCGTTGGAGAGCACCACCCGGTCGCGGTCGGGCCAGGTCGGGTCGGCCGGATCGAACCGCAGATGCCGCGCATAGAGCGTAGTGGCGATCTCCGCCATGCCGAGCGGCACGCCCTGATGGCCTTCGCCGGCCGCAAGGATGGCGTCCACCGACAGGAAGCGGATGGCATGGGCCATCCGGGCGAGGTCAGCGAGCGGCGCGTCGCGCACCGGCGATAGGGTCTGCAAGTCCATCCTCCCGAACGATTTTTTGTCTGTGGGGGCGGAGTGTGCCGAATTCCGGCGGAGGTCTGAAACGCAAAGTTCAGCACAACAGGTGAATGAGATTCATGCTCGATCGCGCTTGCCGGCATAGGCAGGTGAATGGGGCAGACGCGAAAAAGGCGGCCGGTGAGGGCCGCCTTTTCCGGGCGTTCGCAGGGCAACGGGAGGGACGCGCCCCGCGCGCGCTCAGTAGATGGTGAGCGCCGGCACGTAGCTCATCAGGAAGAGCACCAGCATCGCCACCCCGAAGAAGGGCCACAGCTCGCGCGTCGCCTCGCTCAGCGACGTTCGGGCGATGGAGGTGGAGATGAACAGCGTCGTGCCGATGGGGGGCGTGTAGAGGCCGATGCCGAGATTGAGCACCATGACGATGCCGAGCTGCACCGGGTCCATCCCGATGGAGGCCGCCAGCGGCACGAAGATCGGCCCCAGCAGGAGAATGGCCGGCGGCAGGTCGATGGGCATGCCCACCAGCAGCAGCAGGACATTCATCGCCAGAATGACCATGAAGGGGTTGGAGATGGTCGCCGACACCCATTCCGCAAAGCGCTGCGGCACCTGGTCGAAGGTGAGGATCCAGCCGACGATGGCCGAGCCCATGATGACCAGCATGACGACGCCCGTGGCCACACCCGCCTCGATCATGGACACCTTGAACCGCGCCCATGTCATGTCGCGGTAGAGCACCATGCTGAGGATCAGCGAATAAAGCACGGCGAGCACCGCGATCTCGGTGGGCGTCGCGATGCCGAAGCGCAGGCCGAGCAGGATCAGCACCGGCATCATCAGCGCCGGCATGCTGCGCCACGCCAGCAGCAGCAGCTCCATCCGGGAGACGGGAGATTCGGCGGAGCGGTAGCCCCGGCGCCGGGCAATGAAATTGCACAGCACGATGAAGCCGCCCGCCATCAGCAGCCCCGGCAGGATGCCGGCCGTGAACAGGTCGGCGATGGAGACGTTGGAGACCAGCGAATAGAGGATCAGCGGGATGGAAGGCGGGATCAGGATGTCGATGATGGCCGAGGTGGCATTGTTGGCGGCGCACAGCGGGGCCGGATAGCCCTGCTTCTTCTGCCAGGGGATGAGTACGGAGCCGAGCGCGCTGGCATTGGCCACCGCGCTGCCCGAGACGCCGCCGAACACCACCGAGGCGACCACCGTGGTGGAGAGCGGGCCGCCCCGCCAGCGCTGCATGGACTTGGAGGCGAAGGTAAGCAGCTCGCCGCCCAGCTTGCCGCCCAGCATCAGCGAGCCGGCGAGCATGAAGAAGGGCAGGGCCAGCATGGGGAAGGACTGGGTCTGCTGGTACATCTGCTGGCCGATGATGGTCAGCGGGATCTGCCCCTGGACGAGCAGCGCGACGCCGGCGGCGACGATCAGGGCATGGCCCACCGGGATCGCCAGCAGCATCAGGACCGTGAAGGCGATGATGAGGGTGATGCTCATGCAACCTGCTCCTCGGGGCTGGGCGAGGGCATGGCTTCCGGGCCGGAAATGGCCACGCGCACAGCCTGGGTGGCGGTGGCGACGATGACGAGGACAAGGCCGGCGGCCAGCGTCAGGTAGCCGTAGCTTGCCGGAATTCCCATGACCGGCGAGCGGTCGATCCACAGCATGTCCGCCAGTGCGAGGATGTCGCGGGAGAGCAGCAGATAGCTGGCGATCACGATGACATGCCCGGCGACCAGCATGGTCCGTGCCCCGTCGCGGTTGAGCTTGGACAGAACGGTCTCCACCGCCATGTGTCCGCCCTTCTGCACGGCGAGCACCACGCCGGCCATGATGAAGACCGGGAACAGCCGCTCCGGCAGTTCCTGCGCGAAGCGGAAGCCGCCGGAATCCAGCACGTAGCGCGCCGCCACATTGCCCGCGAGCAATGCCAGCAGCGCCGACCCGACGAGGATCACCACCGCCTCGCAGAGCCACGCGACGACCCGGTCGATGCCGTTCGCCCCTCGGATGGCGCTTGCGCGCCACCCGGTCATGATCTCGGCGGCCATGGCCTCAGGTCCGCGCCGCGGTGACGAGACGGCCGACGAAATCGCCGAACGGCTTCGCCTTCCAGATCTCGTAGACCTTGGCGCAGGCATCGCGCAGCGCGGGCTTGTCGGCCTCGTTGATCTCCAGCTTGGGATTGGCGCGGAAGTCCGCCGCGCACTTCTGCTGGTTGTCGTGGAACAGCTTGCGCTGGAGGTCGCCGGCCTCCTTGGCTGCGGTCTTGATGACCTCGCGGTCGGCGGCGGAGAGGCGCATCCAGGTGATCTGCGACATCAGGAAGGGCGAGCATTCCCACTTGTGGCCGGTGAGCGAGATGTACTTGTTCACCTCATACAGCTTGGACGAATAGATGTTGACGAGCGGGTTCTCCTGCCCGTCCACCACGCCCTGCTGGAGCGCCACATAGAGTTCGCCGAACGAGATCTGCTCGGTGGAAGCGCCCAGCGTCTGGAAGATGTCGATGGTCATCGGGTCCGGCGGGGTGCGGATCTTCAGGCCCTTCAGGTCGGCGGGCTTCACGATCGGACGCTTGCTGTTGGTCACGTCGCGGATGCCGTTGTCCCACCAGCCGAGCGAGACCATGCCGATCTTGTTGAAGCGCTGGTCCAGCTCGGTGCCGATGGCGCCGTCCAGAACCTTGAAGGCGGCGGCGGAGCTGTCGAACAGGAAGGGCAGGCCGAGCGCGGCCAGTTCCGGCAGCAGCGCGGAGGTGGAGCCCTGGCTGTTGACGGTCATGTCCACCGCGCCGGTGCGCAGGCTGGTGAGCAGGGACTGCTCGTTCCCGAGCTGCTCCGCGCCGGCCACGCGCACGGCGATGCGCCCGTTGGTGCGCTCCTTCACCAGCTCGCCGAACTTGTCGGCCGCGACCCAGCGCGGGTTGCCGGCGGCGGCATTGTGGCCGAGCGTCAGGCTGATCTGTGCCTGCGCCTGTGCCCCGCGCGGCAAGGCGAGAATGGCGGGCATGGCGAGCGCGGCGGCGAGCACCGTGCGGCGCGTGGGCTTGGCGTGAGAAGTGGTGTCGGTCATGTGGGGTCCCTCCCTTTTCGTGCCGTCTTCAGCGGCGTTTGGCGTTGTGGTCAGATATGTCCCCGAAGGGCGCGATAGGCGGCGATGATCTGGCTGTCATCCTGCGCGCCCAGTCCCCGCCCGGAGACGGACAGGAAAAGCTGAAGAGCCGTCGCGGCCATGGGCAGCGCGACCCGCGCGTCCCGGCCCGCTTCCAGCACGATGCCGAGATCCTTGACGAAGATGTCCACGGCGCTGGTGACGGGCGGTTCGTCCTGCATCATGCGGGGGCCGCGATCCTTCAGCATCCAGCTTGATGCCGACGAGCCGGAGAGGATGTCGAGCATGGCGGCGGTATCGACGCCCAGCGCCTCGGCGAGCGAGAGCCCTTCGGCGGCGATGGCAAGATGGGCGCCGCACAGCAACTGGTTGACGGCCTTGGCCGTCGCGCCCTGGCCGGGGGTGTCGCCGAGGACCACCACCTTGGAGCCCAGCGCGTCCAGCACCGGCTTCACCCGTGCCAGAACCGGGCGGGGGGCGGCCGCCATGATGGTGAGGCTTGCGGCCTCGGCGCCCACCACGCCGCCGGACACCGGGGCATCCACAAGGGCGCGGCCGGTGGCTTCCACCTGCGCCGCGAGTGCCTGGACGGCAGCGGGCGGGCAGGTCGCCATCAGGATGACGACACCCCCCTCGGGGAGGGTCGAAAGGGCGCCCTGCGTGAACAGGATGTCCTGCGCCTGTGCGGCATTCACCACCATGAGGATGGTGGCGTCCTGCCCCGCAAAGGCCTCCGCGAGCGTATCCGCCGCGCGTCCGCCGGTGCGGGCAAAGGCGTGCCGCGCGTCGGCGCGCACGTCGAATCCGGTCACCTCGAAGCCTGCGGCCCCGAGATTGGTCGCCATCGGCAGGCCCATGGAGCCCAGGCCGACAAAGCCGATCCTCTTCATCTCTTTCCTCCCGTGCGGCGCGTCTCTTTGCGGACGCTGCCGTCAGTTTCCGTCTATTTCAGCCATTGCCTGACCTTGGCGCAGAGCGCATCCGTCGAAATGCCGTAGCGGTCATGAAGTGTGGGCAGCGCGCCCGCCGCGAGGAATTCGTCCGGCAGGCCGATCATGCGGAAGGCGGGGTGGACACCCTCGCGCATCAGCAGGCCGGCCACCGCTTCCCCGAGGCCGCCATTGACGGTGTGGTTCTCCGCCACGATCACCAGCCGCCCCGGCCTGGAGCAGGCAGCGAGGATGGTTTCGGTATCCAGCGGCTTGATGGTGGGCACATGGAGCACGCCCACGTCGATGCGGTCCGCCTCCAGCGCCTTTGCCGCCTCCAGCGCCCGCATGGTCATGATGCCGGAGGAGACGAACAGGACCTCGTAGCCGTCCCGCAGCATCTTCGCCTTGCCGAGCTCGAACGAATAGCCGTACTCGTCCAGCACCAGCGGCACCTGTCCGCGCAGCAGCCGCATATAGACCGGCCCCTGATGGGCGGCCATGGCAGGCACCGCCTGTTCGATGTCCA
The DNA here is from genome assembly GCA_002279855.1 of Rhizobiales bacterium 12-68-15. Taxonomy (GTDB): domain Bacteria; phylum Pseudomonadota; class Alphaproteobacteria; order Rhizobiales; family Xanthobacteraceae; genus Aquabacter. The sequence continues at coordinate 2,269 of NCCY01000086.1, read as the reverse complement.
GCGCGTCGCACGGGTCGATCACCACCATGTTCGGCATGGCGCGGAACAGGGCGAGATCCTCGGTCGCCTGATGGGACGGGCCATAGCCGGAGGTCAGGCCCGGCAGCGCGCAGGCGATCTTCACATTGCGGTCTTCCTCCGCAATGGTCTGGTGGATGAAGTCGTAGGCGCGGCGCGAGGCGAACACCGCATAGGTGGTGCAGAAGGGCGTGAAGCCTTCCGACGCCAGCCCGGAGGCGGCCCCGAACAGGAGCTGCTCGGCCATGCCCATCTGGTAGAAACGGTCTGGATAGGCCTGCGCGAAGATGTGCAGGTCGGTGTATTTGCCGAGATCCGCCGTCATGCCGACGATGCGCGCATCCTCGCTTGCGAGGGCATTCAGCGCATGGCCGAACGGCGCGGGCTTCGTGCGCTGGCCTTCGCTGGCGATGGAGGCGATCATCGCCGAGGTGGTGAGGCGGGGCTTGGCCGCGCCGGCCCCGGCCGGGGCCTTGTGGGGGGCGGGGGTCATGACGGCTTCCTCTCGTCGAGCGCTGAGAGCGCCAGTTGCCACTCATGGGCTTCGACGCGGATGAAGTGGTTCTTCTCGCGCGCCTCCAGGAAGGGCACGCCCTTGCCCATCAGGGTGTCGGCGATGATCATGCTGGGCTTGCCGGTGCCCATCTGCGCCTTGGCGGCATCGAAGGCATCGCGCACGGCGGCAAGGTCGTTGCCGTCCACCCGCTGCACGAACCAGCCGAACGCTTCCAGCTTGTCGGTCAGCGGCTCGAACGCCATGACCGAGGTGGAGGGGCCGTCCGCCTGCTGGTTGTTGACGTCCACCACGGCGATGAGATTGTCCAGCTTGAAGTGGGCGGCGGACATGATCGCCTCCCAGACCGAGCCTTCGTCCAGCTCGCCGTCTGAGAACAGGGTGTAGACGCGGCTGTCGGAGCCCTTGCGCTTCAGGCCGAGGCCCTTGCCCACCGCGATGGAGAGGCCGAGGCCCAGAGAGCCGCCCGACATTTCCATGCCCGGCGTGTAGCTGGCCATGCCCGACATAGGCAGGCGGCTGTGGTCGGAGCCGTAGGTCTCCAGCTCCTCTTCCGGCACGATGCCGGCCTCGATCAACGCCGCATAGAGGGCGATGGCATAATGGCCGTTGGAGAGCAGGAAGCGGTCGCGGCCCTCCCAGTTCGGCTCGTCGGGCCGGAACGTCATGGCGTGGAAATAGGCGGTGGCCAGCACGTCGGCGATGTCGAGCGCCTGCGCGATATAGCCCTGGCCCTGCACTTCGCCCATCAGGAGCGCGTGCCGCCGGATGTTCCACGCGCGGCGTTCGAGCGAGATGTTGTGGCCGATGGAAGCTGTGCTCATGGGCACGGGTCTCCTGTCGCTGGATGTCGGCGCGGGGGCGCGGGACGCGCCTTGCCATCGGCCGCCGGGCCGGGATGTCCCGGACCCTGCGCGGCGCGCGTCCCGGCTGTCCGCTCAGCCGTGGATCAGCATGCCGCCATTGACGTCGATGACGGCGCCGGTGACGTAGCTGGAGAGATCGGAGGCGAGGAACAGATAGATGCCCGCCACATCCGAGGCGTCGCCGAGCCGGTTGAGCGGAATGCCCTTCAGGATTTCGCGGCGCAGGTCGTCGGTCAGCTTGCCGCCGGTGATGTCGGTCTGGATCAGGCCGGGCGTGACGCAGTTCACGCGGATTCCGTCCGGCCCGAATTCCCGCGCCATCGCCTTGGCGAGGCCGAGCACGCCGGCCTTGGCGGAGGAATAATGCGGGCCGCCGAAGATGCCGCCGCCGCGCTGCGCGGAGACGGAGGACATGCAGGCGATGGAGCCGCTCTTGCGGGCCTGCATGTGCGGGATGAACACCTGGCTGAGGAACAGGACGCCCTTGCAGTTGATGTCCTGGATGCGGTCCCAGCTCGCCTCGTCGATGTCGAGCGTCTTCACCGGCTGGGTGACGCCGGCATTGTTCACGAGGATGTCCAGATGGCCGAACGCGCCGAGCACGGTGTCGGCGGCAGCCTGGCACGAGGCCTTGTTGGCGACGTCGCAGGCCACACCCAGATGCTGCGGGCCGAGATCGGCGGCGGCCTGCTTCGCGGCGGCCTCGTCGATGTCGAGAATGGCGATGCGCGCGCCATGGGCGGCGAACAGCTTGGCGGTGGCGAGGCCGATGCCGCGTGCGCTGGCAGCGCCGGAAATGGCGGCGGTCTTGTCCTTGAGAAGCATTCCGTCCCTCAAACGATTTTTCTTTGCTGCTGGACACTGCCGCGCC
>NCCY01000085.1 GCA_002279855.1 Rhizobiales bacterium 12-68-15 | reverse complement strand
CCTTCACCCTCTCCGCCGCCGCCGCCAATGCGGTGCGGCTGAGCTTCGGCACCGCCACCGCCGACGTCCACACCATCGGCTCGCCCAGCCTCTGGACCATGGCCCTGCCGGTCGCCGGGGCGCTGGCGGGTTCGCTGGTGTTCGATGTGGGGCTGGACACGGGCCAGTTGCAGGCATGCCTCGGCATGGGGTTCGTCTATGGCTACGGCCCGGCAGAGACGGCCGCGAGCCTGTTCTTTCCCATGGCGCAGCCGCAGGTGCCCTCCCGCTCGCCCACCCAGTTTCCCGACTTCACCTTCATGGCCAATCCGGCCCGGCCCTACGACGGGTCAACCACGCGCCTGAGCTGGACCGGCAACACCCCGCTGCCGCCGTTCGGCTTCCAGTCGGCCACCCTCGCGGCCACGGGCTCGCCGGTTCCGACCCGTGCCGAGACGGTGTTCGCCACCCCCGCCCCAGCAACGGGGACGGCCTTCGCGGGCGGCTTCGGTCTGCACAAGGCACCGGCCAGCACCCGGTTTCCCGGCGCACCGGAAGCATCCGGCCCGCCCGCGCCGGTGCGGTCCTATCTCGCGCCGGTGGGGGCCTGGACGCTCTCGCTCACCATGCCCCCGTCGGCGCCCGGTGCCGACACGCCCCTCTGGCTGATGCCCGGCCTCGCCTTGTCCGAATTCCTGGCCGTTGCGGACGGGGAAACGGTCGTCTTTGCCTGCGCGCAGCCCGCGCACGCCGCAGGCTTCTCGCCTTCCGCCTCGCCCCCCGCCCGCACCACGGACGGCAGCCTTCTGGCCGACACCTTCACCACATCGGGCCTGACCATCCTGCCCGGTGGCGGCGCCAATGCCGGCCGGGGCTATTATTCCCAGCCCACCGCCGCGCCCTTCTTCGCCCCCCTGCCGGGGGAGCCGACGCTGATGGCGCTGGCGGTGCGGGCGGGAAAGCTGGATGCCCCCGCGCCGTTCCCGTTCGTGCCCTATGGCGGCATCGGCGCCGCTTTGCCCGCCGGGGGCGGCGCATGCAATCCGGGGGTTCCGGCAGCCACGTTTCTCGGCTTCGAGAGCCAGGTTCTGGGCACTGCCCGCCACCAGGCCCTCGCCAGCGCGGCGGAGGGGCCTGCGCTGCTGCCGCTGTTCTCGTCCTCCGGCCCGCCGTCCCCCCTGCAGGCCACCACGCCGGTCGGGCTGCTCATCGACCTCCATGACGACGGCACCTTCCGCAAGCTCACCCTCGCCCGCGCGCCGGACGCGGCCCTCGCCTCGCCGCTCGGCCTCGCGGAACTGAGCATCGCCGGCGCAGGGTCGGGAACCCCGCCCTTTCCGGCCGACCTTTCGCTCGCCCTGACCCAGAACGACCTCATGCTCGTGGTCTCGCGGGCTGACAGCACCTGGGACTTCCGCAACCGCATCCTGGTTGATGGCTTCGAGTTCCGCTTCGACCTGTCGGGCGACGGTGCGATCCTGGTGTTCAAGTCCAACACCACGGCGAGCCTCGCGGACCTTGCGGCGCGGCCCTCGCTCTGGACCCAGCCGGACCATTTCAACGCCGACGCGCAGGCGGTCTCAGCCGCGCTCACCGCCGCCATCGCGGAGGCGCGGGCGGACGTGACGCACGCCGCCGACAGCCCGTTCCACGCCTTTGTCGCCATGGCGGACGATCCCGCATGGACCGGCGTCATCGCCTTCAATGCCGCCATCGACGGCAGCAACATGCCCGCCGATCTCCAGATGCTGCTGGGCGGCATCAATGGCAGCCTGCACGCGCACCATTTCGGCATCGAGGCCAACCAACTCGCGCCGCTGGGGGGATCGCGGACCGGGCTGCGGATCGACCAGTCCTCCCTGTTCGGCGTCATCTACTACCGCGATCCCGGCGGCGCTGCGGATTCCCCCCCGCCCGACCTACAATACCGGCTCGAACTGCTGAGCGTCGTCTTCAGCAACTCAAAGGTCACCCAGTTCAACGCGAAGGTCGGCCTCGTCCTGAACGCCCTGTTCGGCCGCCCGCTCACCCTGCTCTCGCCGGTGCCGAGCCCGCCGCTGGAGGCGAACACGCTGGTGCTGAAGGGGCAGTATCAGACCCAGAACGGCGTCGGGCAGGTCACCTTCCGGACCCTTGCGCCGTATCTCTACGCCTTCAAGCCGCCATCGCCCGGCGCCAGCCAGGTCCTGTCCGAAATCCACATGGCGGGCGCGAGCCTCGTTCCCACCGGCACCACCAGCGACGGCAGCGGGGCCCGGAAGGTCAAGGCGCGGTTCCAGATCGGCGGGGAATTGTGGTTTTCCGCCAGCCCCTTCCCGGTACCGGACCCGATCGACCTGTTCTCCTATGGCGCGGCCGGGAGCGGGGGAACCGGCCTGCCCTTTGCCAATATGGGCATCGACCTCGGCCCAGAGCCCCTATGGCACCACGTCCGCCAGCTACGCGCTCGAATACGACATGACGCTGGGGAGTCTCGGCAAGCTCTCCGACCTCGGCGTCAGCCTCACCGCCAAGCTGCTGCTCGCCTGGGGGCCGTCTCCCACCATTCCCGACAATGACGCCGCGGCAGTGCTGATCCAGCTGCCGCAGCTCAATGCCGGTGCGGCAGGCTTTGCATTGCAGGGCATTCTCAAGACGACATTCGGGGATGCCAACCTTCTGAAAGTCGATCTCGACGGGGATGAACTCACCTACGCGATGCTGTTCAGCAACGTTCAGCTGAGCCTGTTCGGCTACACGTTTCCGCCCGGCGTCCTGATCGATTTCCTGCTGTTCGCCGGCCCGCCGAATGGCTCGGCTCCGACAAATACAAACAATCTGGCCTGGTTCGTCTCGACCCAGCAGCAATGAGCAAGGCATGTCGATCCTCAACGACCTCATGGTGTGGCTGAACCAGCAGATCCCGGGCATCGGCCTGCCGGTGCTGCCACTCAAAGGCTGGGCGGCCAGCCTCGTCCAGCTCTGGAACCTGCCGGTCAACTGGCAGCCGTCGCAGGGCATGCCCTCGCGGGTGCAGGTGGATGTGGGCTCGCCGGGCTGGTCGCTCGCCGTCACGGCGCGCGGCGGCATCCTCTTCACATCGGTGACGGTGACGGTGACGGTTCCGCCATAAACCATTTAACCAGCTGATTTTCAAACATTTTTCTCGTGAGACGGTGACCCCAGACAGAGGAGAACATGCATCATGGTCAATGAACTTTCAGCCCGGCCCGGACTGGCCACCTCGCCCGCATCGCCCGCATCGCCGTCCCCGCCCAGCAAGGGCACCACGGTGGCTGTCAGCGGCACGTTCGACATCAATGGCAGCCAGGTGGTGGTCAACAGCGGTGACATCACCAAGATCAAGGAGAAGGGCATCAGCTTCGCCCTGAGCCAGCCGGTGGTTCTCGGCTCCATCGATGATTTCATCGACTGGCTGAACAAGGAACTGGGCCTGCCCATCACTTCGGCGCAGATCGACGGCGACATCAACGGACTGCCGAGTTCTCCGCAGGTCCTTGCGGACATAAAGAACGGCCTGCTCTCCTTCCTGCACGCCAACATCACGCTGACCTCGCTCGCCATCGATACGGGCAGCAAATATTACGCCTTCGGCGTCACGGCGGATTTCACCCCGCCCATCAGCATCCTCGGCCTGCTGAAGTTCGAGGGGCTCGGCCTTCAGATCTCCCATACCGGCACGCCCTCCTCGCCCTGAGCGCGGCCGGATCCACGCCTCCCGGTCCCGGTGGCGTCGCCGCCGGGACCGCCAGTTCCTCCGCCTCCGCGAGACCCGGCCCATGCTTGGCGCAACATTCTTCATGAAGGGGTCCGTCTGCGAGGTCCCCGTCCGGCTCGAATTCCAGGTCCAGGGCGCGGCGAAATCCATCGTGCTCACCTGCGAGAAGGAGGTGTCGCTGACGGAGGCCTGGCGCGAACTTGGCAAGGCGCTGGAAAATACCGCCGGCTTCGGGCTGCCGGACATTCCGGAGGGGCCGTGGACGCAGATTCTCGACGCCAAACTCATCCTTTCCGCATGGCTCACGGCGGGCGATGCGGGCGGGCGAGGCATGAGCGCCTATGTGGGAATGGACTTTAGCTCCCCCCTCCATATCGGCGGCACCAAGACCTGGGGCGACATCTCCATCACGCTTGAGCCGGACATCGGCATCCTCGGCGTCTACATCGCCTACGACCCGCAGGAAGGCGGGGTGGATGTGCGCTGCAAGGTGCTGACACCGACGACGCCCAGCGGCTCGCCGGATGGGCTGGCCGATGGCAGCCCGACCCCGCCTTTCTCCAAGATGGTGTCGTTCCCGCCGCCTCTGCCCGCACAGAATTCCGTCTCCGCGTTCAAGCTGAAATATCTTGGCATCGGCCAGCGCGTGGGGCCGGAAGTGGTGGTCCATGGCGACGATCCCATGGCGGAGATCTTCGAGATTCTGGAAACCCAGCTTACCGGCAACGACCCGCGCGAGGTGCTGACGCGGCTGGCGCGCACCTTCTACCATCCCGACCGCGACTGGTTCATCGCCGCCCACCTGCTGATGCGCGGATGGGACCTGAAAGTCCTGTTCAACGACCCGACCATGTACGGGCTGGAAATCTCGGCGCCCAGGAGCAGCCCGCCGGACTTCTTCAGCGGCTTCCTGTTCGAAATCCTCTACCAGAAGCTCGGGCCAAACCTCGGCGTGTATTTCGGGCGGATCGACCTGCCCACCAATCTGCGGCGCATTCCGCTGAACGGCTTCATCCTGATCCTGCCGAACTTCTCCGCCTGGATCTACACCAACGGCGATTTCCGCATCAATGTGGGCTGGCCGCTGGGTGACAATTCCATCGGCATTCAGATGGATGTGCTCATGGGGCGCGGGGGCTTCTATTTCGCCCGCCTGCGCACGGGGGACGATCCGGGGGCGCTGCCGAGCGTCAACTACAATCCCATCCTCGCCTTCGGCATCGGCCTGTCCGTCTCGGCAAGCGTGAGTGCGGATGCGGGCGTGCTCTCGGCCTCCCTGTCCGTCTCGGTCAGCGCGACGCTTCAGGGGCTTCTCGCCTGGAAGGGCACGCAGTCCGGCGGCTCGGCCTCCATCGCCAGCATCCCCGACCATTACTGGTTCGCGGGCACGGCGGGCCTGAGCATCCTGCTTCAGGGCAGCGTGAATTTCGTGGTCATCAAGGCGTCGATCTCGGTGTCGCTGACGGCCAATGTGGATGTGGCGTTCGAGACCGGCTATTCGACCCTGATTGCCGCTTCCGCCACCGTGGACGTGAGCGCATCGGTGAACGCCTGCTGGCGGCGGACAGGCTGGAAGCGGACGGGCTGATGGCGGAGGTGCGCGCGGCGATCGCCTATTCGCAGGCCATGCTGCCGGCCGGTGCGCTGGATGCCGCGTCCCTCATGGCGCGCAGCCCCCGCTTCGCGGTGCCGCTGTCGCGTCAGGCGCGCCAGCCGGCACGCCCGCAGGCGCCCTCGCGCCTGACCTCCCCCGCCGGCATCGACCTCTATTTCGCGCTCCTGCCCACGGTCCTGTATGGCGGCGCGGGCGCGCGCGTCGAACTCATCGCGACCCTCGTGGCCGAGGCGCCGCCGCCCGGCGGCTCTCCGTTGCCCTCGCCGGAGGCCGCCACCGGCTTCGAGCGGGTGGTGGTGGATCTGGTGGCGTGGCTGCTCACCTATGTGCCGCCCTCAAGTCCGGCCGATCCGCTCTCCACGCGCCTTGCCGCCCTCGCCGGCATGCTCGGCAACGGCGCGGAGGAACCCGGCCCCGCCTTCGGCGGCGCGGACGGCTTCACCGACGCGGTGCGCGGGTTTCTGGCAGACAGCTTCGTCTTCACCATCCACCCCGTCACGCCCGCCTCGCCCGCGCTGCCCCAGAGCATGGCGGTGCTGCCCATGTTCGACGTGCTGGAACTCCACGCGCCGGGGATCCCGGGCACGGTGGATTTCGGCACCTTCAACCCCGTGCCCGCCACCTATCGCGAGGCGGTGGATGTCTATTATGCCGATCTCGGCTTGCTGGGGCGCACCCCGCCAATGGCGGCGAAACGGGAGGCCGGGGCCACGCCCCCGCCATCCATGGCCACCATCGTCATCGGCGACTTCTTCCTGATGCTGGCCCGCAAGGTGGTGAACGACCTCGCCGCGAGCGCCGCGGCCTATGAGGCGCAGCAGACGGCGCGGCTGCCGGACGCCATCGCCACCGCGCGCGCCGCCGCCGCGCCCCTGATGGCACTCCACCGCGCCATCACCGACCATGTGGCGGCCATCGATCCGGCGGTGGAACTCGCCCACCTCATCGACACCTATGATTTTTCCGGCGCCGCCGGCCTCGGCTCGCGCTTCATGCTGGGCGGGCTGCAACTGCCGGTGCCGTCGCAGATCCCGCCGGTCATCACCCCGGAGACCATGCGGAACGTGCCGCTGGACAGCCTGTTCCGCCTCACCGGGCAGGCCTTTTCCGGCGTCGCGCCGGGCACCACCGCCGAAGCGACGCTCGGGATCGCCGGCGGCGGCACGCTGCCGTGGATCGAACTGCCGCCCGGGTCGCCCCCCGGTGCGCGCGCCGCATTCGATGTGCCCGCGACCTTGCCGCCCGATCCCGACCCCGTCTGGCATCTCTCCGCCACGCCGGGAGACATGGACGGGGTGGGTCCGGGGGAGATCGCGCTGCGGCCCCTGCCCCCGGTCTCGGGCGCTCCCATGGCGATGATCCTGAAGCAGCAGGTGGCATGGACCACGCCTGCGGGTGCGTTCGCGCTGCACGACCTGCCGCAGCCGCTGATGGACCTCGCGCAGAAGCCGGGCGGCCTCCGGCTGGCTTTGTCCGAGCGGCCCCCGTCAGGCAGCCCTCCGGTCTCACCCGCCTCGCCTGCGGCGGGGCGTGCGGGCCTGCTCATCCGCCTCACCGTCTCGCAGGTTCCGGCGGCGGGCGGGGGCAGCGTTCCCTATGTCTATCAACTGGGCGGCGCCGACGAGGCCACCCGCGAGTTGATCTACCGCGCCCTTCAGGATGCGGACTTTGCCGACGCCAGCATCTCGCTGCTCTATGCCAAGCCCGGCGAGACCGGCTTCACCTCCGACACGCTCTCGGCGGGCGTGCTGGTGGCGCGCACCAACCTCTCCACCGACAACCAGGTGGCCCAGACCGGCAGCCTCCAGATGCTGCGCATGCTGGGCATCGCCTCCCCCACCGGCACGGGCGCCGGCGTGGTGGCGGGGACGTCGGGCCTCTCGGCCCCCTTCGCGCTCCTCGTGACCTTCGCCAGTGCCCCCGCAGATCCGGTGCCCGTGCCGGCCTGCGCGAACTGCATCGTCGCTGCCGCCGGTTCCCCCGCGATCACGCTGGGCGCACGGGTGCTGGATGGCACCAGCCAGCCCGTTCTCAGTTATTCCCAGAGCCTGCCGACAGGATATGCCGGCTTCGCCATGGACTGGACGCAGGGAACCGATTCCCCCGATGCGGCCCTTCCGGTCCAGCACCTCTATTCCCTCGTCCAGTATGCGGTGTCCGGAACCGGCTTCATCCGGTCGGACTGGAGCCTCCCGGTGGGGCCGACGGGGGCGGGCGACGGCTCGCCCGACGCACCCTGGCATACCCAGCAGACGCTGCCGCTCTATCGCTTCCTCGCCGCCGGATCGCCGAACGGGTCTCCCGCCCCCGATCCCTCGCCCTATGACATTGTCGGCATGACGGCGACCCTCGCCTTCCGCCTTACCGACCTGTTCGGCAATCCCCTGCCGGACAGCCACGCTTTGCCCTTTGCGCCGCTTTATACGGATCCGCTGTCCGGGCCGGGCGACTGGCCGGGCGTGGAGGCCTGCTACAGCGTCTCGCCCCTGAGCGGACAGGACGCGGCCGCACTGGCGATCACCCTCACCTTCCATCTGGACAGCCTTGAGCCGCCGCACGCTTCACCGGGCGACCCTTCGGCCTATTGGACGGCGCTGGCGGAGCGCTATGGCGCCATCGCGCAGCAGATGGCGGATGCCGGCACCCATGTGGCGCTGGAAACCACCCTGATGGGCGGCGGCTCGCCGGTGGTGGAAGGCAGCCCCGACGCGAAGAGCGTGCTCGCCGCCTTCACCGCCCGCATCGCCAGCCTGCTGGCGGGCATTGCACAGACCGGAACGCGTCCCTCCCCGGGCGTGATCAGCGCCGCGCTGGACGGCGTGGTGGGCTTCCGCGACATCGTCGCGCTGACCGGAAATGTGGTGGAACTGGAGGTGTGGCTGCATCTCTGGCGCGATGCCGACCGGGTCGATCCGGACGTGCAGGTCAAGATGCCCGCCGCCGTCTCCCTGACCGCCACCATCCCCCCGGACTGGGGTGGCCTCTATTCCCCCCACCCCGGCCGCGTGCGGGCCAGCGGCAGCCGGAATTTCGCGCAAGGCTTCGAGCAGGCCTTCGCCGGCTTCGCCGGCCCCGGCAGCATCCTCAAGCTCGCCCAGAGGTCCGGGGTCGGCTCCGGCGACACCGCCAACCAGGTCCCCGACCTGTGGGCGGTGCGCTTCAGCGACACGGCGGGCATCGGCATCAGCTTCCACCCCCAGGCAAGCCCCGGCTTCAGCCCGGGCAAGTCGCCGGTCTTCTTCGCCCTCGCCCCGCTCGCCACCAGCGCCATGTCCGGCACGGTGGACGAGATCACCTATGGCGATATCGACATCGATGCGTGGGCGCTCGACTATCTTGTGGCACTCGACGGCGTGCTCTCTGCGGAGGTGGGCACCGCGCTCGCCCTGCTGGATACACGCTACGGAACGACCCATTTCGAGGACCTGCTCGGCATCAAGACCCGGCTTGCGCGGGGCGTGGTCCAGGCGGTCACGCAGGTCCTTGTCGACCAGCAGGGCATGGGCGATGCCGCGGGTGCGCAGGAGCGGCTGACACAGGCCATGCTCACCACGCTGGCCAGCGCCTATGGCGTCTCCACCATCGTGCAGGTGCCGGCAGAGGTGACGGTGGTCGGCACCGCCGATGACGGCAGCCCTGAGATGGCCCCGCAATTCTACGGCACGCTCGGCCCCACCTCCACCGGCTCGGGCGCGGCGCAACCCTTCTCCCTGTCGGCGGCGACGCTCGATGTGGAGGGGCCGGCAACCCAATGGGTCACGGCCCTGCTGACCGTCGCCCAGCCCCGGCAGGAACGCTCCATCCAGCTGCCGCTGGACTTCACCATCAGCTACATGCAGCACGATTTTCTGGTGGACGAAGCTTATCAGGGCATCATCCCCTCCTCCTGGCTGAAATTCGTCCTGCCGGGGGATGCCGCCCTCAGCCATGTGATTGCCGCCTCTCCCGGCATCGAGATCCCGGTTCCGCTGCCGTTCGATCCCCCGCTCCCCGTCCTTCAGGGGCAAAGCGGCACCGGCGCACCAATGCCGCCGCCCGTCTCCCCCTTCACGCCCGACAGCGTGCGCAAGGAGATCGAGGATGCGCTGAAATGGGCCTACAGCGCGGACCTCAGCCTGGACATTGCGGGGCAGGATCAGCTTTTCCTCGACCTGACCTTCAACGGCACCGCCGGCCGTGCCCGCAGCCTTGCGGCCACCGTGAACGTCCAATCCCTGTTCGAGGCGCTGGCCCGCTTCCGCGCGGTGTGGGGGGACATCGCGGCGCAGATTCCCGCCATCCTGAAGGAGGCCTATCCCGATCTCGGTTCGCCGGCGATCCACTCGCCCGGCACCAATCCCTCGCCCGCCTCTCCCGAGCCGCGCGACGTGCTGCCGCTTCTGGTGGCGCGGGCGACGGATGTGGCACGGGCCTGGACGGACGATGTGTTCGCCACCCGCCTCGCGCTCGCACCGGCGGCGGAGACGCTCCATCTCATCCTCGAACGGGAGCAGCTTTCCGACCCGGACACGGCGCGCGTCCGCCTCTTCGCCAAGGCTGGCGGCGGCGGCGTGCCGGACCTCTGGCCCGACCTTGCCAATCAGGATGGCAGCCTCAGCTACACCCCCGACCCGTCCTCCGCCGTGCCGGTTGCGGATGGCTGGTACCGCATCGACATGACCGTCTCTGCCGCGCTGGATTTCGGCCAGCTGCGCCTCACCTTCGGCCCGCTGGACCTCACCACGCGGCGATCGGGAGACCTCACCGCATGGGTGGTGCGCAATGCCGACCTGATCGACGGCGCGGCCACCGACCCCGCCTTCATCTATGTCTCGCCCACGGTGTCCTTCAAGAGCGCGACCATTCCCATCATCAGCCGCCCGGCCCTCTCCCCCATCCGGCTGGACGGGATCACCCTGGTGCAGGTGCTCACCGACATCCTCGCCCCGCTCGCCGACATGAGCGCGGACTTCGAGCCCAACCTCACCTTCGTCGCCAACTGGTCCGCCGCGCTCACACGCACCGCCTCCGGGGAAGCTCTGCGGGTGGGAACGCCGGTCTCGCTGGTGAACGACACCCCGCTCGGGTCGGGCACCTCCGGCGCGGCGCTGGCGCGGGAGATCGCACAGGGCATCTGGGACTGGTACGGCGCCATGCGCCCGCCCAGCCTGGACGCGCAGCTGAACCTGTCCCTGACCCTGTTCGGCACCATCGATGCGGAACGCCTGCCGATCTTCCAGGTGGGTGACATTCCCATCCTCGTCCCGGATGTGCGCCTGCTCGATCCCGGGGCGGGCTGATGGCGACGGGCGAGGCCGTTCGCGACCGCCCCCAGGCCGGCGCCCCGCAGGTGCCGACCACCTTCGCCGCCTTCCGCAACCTGCATGCGGGAGAGACCATGCTGGTCTGCGGGCTCGGCGCGTCGCTGAACCTGCTGGCGGAGCCGGAGCGCTTTCTCACCATCGGCGTCAACGATATCGGGCGCCGGTTCGATCCGGATTATCTGCTGGTGCTCAACTCGCGCCCGCAATTCTCCACGGAGCGGTTCGCCCATATCGCCGGGTCCCGCGCCGCGGCCCTGTTCTCGCACCTGAAGCTGGACGTGCCCCACCCCAATGTGGTGCAGGTGGTGCTGGGCAGCTTCGGCGCGCCGGATTTCAGCCGGCCTGAACGGCTGGCCCATACCCGCAACTCGCCTTATGTGGCGGTGTGCCTCGCGGTCTATATGGGTGCGCGGCGCATCGGCCTGATCGGCGTGGATTTCACCGACAACCACTTTTTCGGGCCGACCGGGCGCCACCCGCTGTCCGCCCAGGTGGCGCGGATGGACGAGGAATATCGCGCCCTCGCCCGCGCCTGTACCGCCATCGGCGTGGAGCTGGTCAATATCAGCCCGCACAGCCGCATCACCAGCCTGCCGCGCATGGATCCGGATGTGTTTGCCGGCGCCGCCAAGTCCGCCCGCGCGCTGCGCATCGTCTCCTATGCGACGACGCCGGTGGCCGGGGTGCCCCATGTGCTGACCCGCTGCATCGCGGCCCGCACGCCCCACCGGGCGGAAACCGTCTGGCCACGCGCGGGCTATGGCAATGGCGTGGAATTCGGCGGCGGCATCGAGACCCGCACCGCTCCGGCCGCCGCGCGTCAGGCACTGGAGGCGGCCGATGCGGTCATCCTCCATAACGGCTTCGTCGCCCCTGCCGACCGCGCGCTGATGGAGACCAAGCCCACCCTCACCCTCGCCCACAATTACAAATGGAACGTGGACGACCGCTTCGTGCGCCGGGGCGCGCCGGGGCTGGTGGTGGCGCAGTATCAGGCCGCCCTGCCGGAATTTTCCGGCTGGATTCCCGTGCCCCAGCCCATGCCGCTCTGGGAAGACGCCTTCCGCCCGGAGCTGAAGGGCGGAACGATCACCATCGCCTATACGCCGTCGGGCAAGCACGAGCGCTACCCGCACGACCACCGCCTCTACTGGCACGGCAAGGGCTATGACACGACGCTCGCGGTGCTCGACCGGCTCGCGCGCCGCCACGGGGTGCAGATCGAGACCATTCGCGGCGCGCAGGTCTCCCACGCCCAGTCGCTCGCCATGAGGCGGCGGGCGCATATCGTCATCGATGAATGCGTCACCGGCAGCTATCACCGCAACAGTCTGGAAGGGCTGGCGGCGGGCTCCGTGGTGGTGAACGGGCTCGGTCTCGTGCCGGAAATCACGCGTGTGGTGCGCCAGTCGCTCGGTCTCGACGGGGACGACCCGATCCCGTTTGAACACGCATCGCTGGAGACGCTGGAGCCGGTTCTGGAACGCCTGATCGCGCTTGGCCCGCAGGCTCTGGCCGCGCGGGGCCTTGAGGGCCGGAGCTGGCTGGAGCGCCACTGGAGCTTTCCGCGCCACTGGTGCGATCTCTGGTTGCCGGCCATCGACCGTGCCATGGGCGAAATGCCCCGCGCCCGCCCGAAGATGCGGCCGTCCGCGCCCGCATCGCCTGAGCCGCCACAGCGCCCGGCGGCACCCCTCCCCGCCGCGCCGGTGCGGATTCCGGCCGCGCCCCGGCGCGGAGAAGGCGAGGTGAGCGTGGTCATCGCCCATGGCGAGGGGGCTTCACCGGCGATGCTGGACACCTGCCTTGGGGGCTTGCGTGATGTGGCGGGCATTGCCGGGGTAACGGTGGTGGAACTGGCGCGCGAGAGCGGGGTGGCGGAGATCGCCGCCCGTCACGGCGCGGAGCACATCTTCTGCCGCACCGGGCAGCCCTTCGCGCCCGGCCGTGCGCGCGATATCGCGACGCCCTTCGCCCGGTCCGCTTACATCCTGTGGCTGGACACCGACTGCCTGCTGCCCGCGCGCTTCGTGCTGGACGGGCTCGCGGAACTGCGGGCGCGGGGGCTGGACAGCCTGAGCCCCGGCTTCCGTCTGCATGACCTCTCCGAGGCCGACAGCGCGGCCGTGATCGCCGGTCGGGTCCGTCCGGAAGACTGCGTGCCCGTTCGGGTGACCGACGCGGCCCGCCACGGCGGGGGGCCGGAACTGGTGCGGCGGGACTTCCTGATGGCGCAGGGCGGAATTCCCGCCGCTGGCCTCGACCGGGACGGGGCGGATCATGCCTGGCGCATCAAGGCGCGCCTGCTGGGCACGCAGGCCGCCAGCCGCAACCCCGCGCAGGTCGCCTATCGGCTGTTCCGCCCCGCATCGCCCACCGCCGACCGGGCGGGAACGGCCCAAGACGCCGACACGCTCGCTGTGCTGCGAAGCCTTGGGGCCATGCGCGGACGCGCGGCCTTTCTGCGGCACTTTCCCCCGCCCGCATTCCACCCCGCTCCGTGGGAGGGAAGCCGGCAGGTCGCCTGCCCGCCCGGCGCCGCAGCGGCGGGGGCGGTGCTCGCCCGCCTGTTCGGACCCGCGGTGGAACTGGTGCCGCCGGACACGCCGCACCATTGCGCCCTTCCGGACACAGCGCCGGACGCGGAAGCTGCCGCCATGGAGATCGCGCGGCGCCTCGCAGGTCTCTCCCTCGTCTCGGGATCGGCCCTCCCGGCGGCGCAGCCCGGCGCGGCACCACGGGATCAATCTGCCCCCCTCGGCCCCATGGCCCTTGCGCGCAAAGCGGACTTCGACCTGCCGGAATTTGCCGCCGCAGGCCGGCTCGGCGCGCTGCCACGCGCCCGGGCCTGGGAGCTTCCCTTCGCGCTCCGCTTCGGCAACCTGCCGCCCGGTGGCCGGGTGGTGGATCGCAGCGTGGACCCGGTGGCGCTCGACCGGCTGATCGCGACGCTGCATCCCGCCGCCACCTGCCAGCACCTGCCGGCGGGGCTCGACCCGGACAGCCAGCGGGCGCTGGCGGTACCCGATGCCAGCGCGGACCTCGTCACCTGCCTCAACACGCTGGAATGCCTGCCCCCCGCTGCGCGCGCCGGGCTGGTGGCGGACATGGCGCGCATGCTGCGCCCCGGCGGGCGGCTGGTGGTGACGTGCGACTACCATTTCGCCGCCGTCCTGCGCCGTCCCGACCTCGCCCGCAGGTTCGGCCAGCTTCATCAGGTGACGCCGCAGGACATTGCGCGCCTCTCGGAAGGTGCCGGGCTGGTGCCGCTGGCGGTTCCGCCACCTGTGCCCGAGGAAGGCGATAGAGGCCTCTTCCGCAATATCGAGCCGTGCCCCCACGCGCTCATGGGGCTGGTGTTCCGCAAGCCGGGGGGAACTGCGCCTCCACCCCCCGCCATCGCGCTGGCGCTGTTGCCGGGGGCGGATGCGCCCGCGCGCCTCGCCGATCTGCGGCGGGAGGCGATGACCCTGCTGCGGCTGGGCTATGCGTGCACGCTGCTGCGGGCCGACCCGGGCGCGGCCGACCTGTACCCGTTCGAGCGGGTGGTGAACCCGTCGCGCCACGGCCCCCTGAACCTGCGGGCGGCGTGCATGGCCGCAGCCGGAAACGCCACGTCGCTGTTCACCGCAGAGCCGGGCAGCGCGGTGCCGCCCTTGCTGGTGCACGCGCTGGCGGTCCGGCTCACGCAGGTCAGCGGCGCGGTGGCGGGGCTCGTCTGTTACGACCGGGCGGACCGCAACGATGATGCGGCCGGCCAGCCGGTCCTTGGCGTGCGCCTCGGCCCTCCGCGCAGCGGCGGCGGGCCGCTCGCGCTCTGGCGGCTGCCCGCCCCTGCGGGTGGCATCGTGCTTCCCGCCGCGATCGCGCCTTGAGCGCTATGCCCGCGCCTCAGCCCCGCACGAAGAAGCGGGGCGGCACGCTCTCGCCCTTCAGGAACGCGATGACGTTGCCGCAGGTGATGAGCGACACCTCGCCCCGCGCCTCTTCCGTCACCCCGCCGATATGGGGCGAGAGGATCACGGTGTCCAACTGCCACAGCGGGTTGTCGGGGGCCGGCGGCTCCGGTGCGAAGGTGTCGAGCCCCGCACCGGCAATGGTCCCGGCGGCAAGCGCCGCGCACAAGGCCGGCTCGTCCACCACCTCGCCGCGCGCGGTGTTGATGAGCAGCGCGGACGGCTTCATGAGGCCCAGCGTGCGGGCATTGACGAGGTTGCGGGTGTCCTCGGTGAGCGGGCAATGCAGGCTCAGCACGTCGCTGGTCGCAAACAGCGCGTCGAGATCGGTGGCGCGCACGGCGCCGTCCGCAAACGCATCGTCCGGCGCGAAGGGGTCATAGGCCTGCACCCGCATGCCGATGGCGAGCGCCATGCGGGCCAGGTTGCGGGCGATGAGGCCGAAGCCGACGAGCCCCAGCATGCGCCCGCGCAGTTCCCCGCCGCGATAGGCCTTCTCCGCCCAGCCGCCACCGCGCACGAAGGCATCCTGCCGGCGCATGTCCTTGACCAGCGCGAACATCAGCGCCAGCGCGTGCTCGGCCACCGAATGGGCGTTGGCCCCCACGGCCGCCAGCACGGGAATGCCCAGCGCCTGTGCGGCCGCAACGTCAATGTCGTTGGTGCCCGCGCCATGCTTGTGCACGAGCTTCAGCCGGGGCGAGGCCTTGAGGATGTCGGCGTCGATGCGGTCCACGAGGCGGACGATGACGGCATCCGCCTGATGCTCCGCCAGCAGCGCGATCACGTCGGCTTTCGCCGGATAGGGGCCGGTGGAAAGCGAGGTGATGCCGGCCGCGCGCAGCATCGCCTCGCCGGCGGCGGTCACGGGACCGCCAAGACTGATGACGGTGAACGCCATGGCCTCAGACCGCTTCGGCGTAGGTGGCGGACAGCGCCTTCACCTTGGCGTCCACATCGTCCGCGATCAGCACCGGCGCGCGGCTGGCGCCGACCTCCGGGGCCGCATGGCGCAGCGCGCGCTTCACGAGAGCGGGCGGGAAGCCGAACGCGTAGAGGTCCTTGCGCAGCGTGCTGAAGCGGGTCTGCGCTGCCTCGGCGGCGGCAAGGTCCCCTGTCACGAAGGCGGTGTGGATGGTGTTCAGCGTCAGCGGCGCCACATTGCCGAGGCCGGAGATGCAGCCCGCCGCGCCGTTCTTCAGGCCGTGCAGCACGAGGGAATCCGGCCCCACCAGCACGTCGAAATCGTCCCGCTCGCGGGCGATGGCGAGGAAGCCGTCGAGGCTCTCCTGCGAGCCGGCGCTGTCCTTGATGCCGATGATGTTCGGATGCGCCGCGAGCGCGCGGGCGGTGGCCGGCTCGATGGTGTTCCCGGTGCGGGCGGGGATGTTGTAGAGATAGACCGGCACGGCGAGCGCGTCCGCCACCTTGGTGTAGTGGTCCACCAGCTCCGCCTGCGTGCAGGCGATGAAGGAGGGGGTGATCACCGACACCGCCTTCACGCCGAAGCCTTCCACCGCCTTGCCCAGCGCGATGGTCTGGTGGGTGGAGATTTCACCCACATGGGCGAGCACCGGAACTTCACCGGCGGCCGCCTCCACGCAGACCTTCGCCACCTGCACCTTCTCCTCGAAGGAGAGGGCATAGAATTCGCCGTTGGTGCCGGCGCAGAACACGCCATTGCCCGCGCCCGCCTGCCGGCGCACCTGCCGCGCGAGGGCGGCGGCATCCACCGCCTCGGAGGCGTCGAAGGGGGTGACGATGGCGACGAAGGGGCCGGTGATCCTGCTCATGTGCTTCAAGCCTTTGTCCAGAAATGCGGGCGCCGCTCAGTAGGCAGCGCGATAGATGGCGAGGATGTCCTCGCGGCTCATGTCGCGGGGGTTGTTGTCCAGCAGGCGGCGGATGGCATGGGCCTCGGTGGCCATGACCTCCAGGTCGTCCTGCGGCACGTTGCAGGCGGACAGGCGCATCTCGCAGCCCGTTCCCGCGCACCAGCCATAGGCCGCCTCCAGCACCGCCGCCGGGTCGGACGCGGGCGCAAGGCCGAGCGCCTCCAGCACCAGCGCGGTCTTTTCCGGCGCGGCGGG
>NCCY01000084.1:10607-20210 GCA_002279855.1 Rhizobiales bacterium 12-68-15 | reverse complement strand
CGTGGTGATGTGGTCGGGTGCGGAATATCGCGGCCGCTTCCGCCAGAGCGTCTGGGACGGATCGCTCACCGTGACCGGCAACACCATCCGCGCCGCCCGTCCCGTCAATTTCTTCAACCCCGACAAGCCGTTGAAGATCGAGGGCGACACGGCCGCCTGGCAGTCGGTGACCACCGGCAATTTCGCCGGCGTGGAACTGGATCTGGAGACGGCGGCGGCGGGCCGCCTCGCGGTGGTGGCGCCCCATGGCAGCCTGGACCTCGCCATCGCCGAGATCGGCGCGGCGCCACGCACGCTGGACTGCGGCAAGCTGGACCGGGCGCTTTCGGTCTATCGCCTGCCGGATTCCAACCCGCACACCGCCCTCGCCCTCACGCGGAAGATCGAACTGACGGCCGGCGTGGAGCGCCGCATTCTGGTGGCCGCCACTTTCGAGGATGGCCACCGGGCATGGTCGAGCCCGATCTATCTCCTGCCGGGAGCCTGATCGGGGACGCTTGTGACACGGGCTCCGGCAGCACCTGCCGGAGCCCGGACGATGAGAGAGAAGAGGCGGTTCAGGCCGCCTCTTCCTGCTCCGCCGCGCGGTGATAATCAGCATCGCGGTCATGGTCATGAGCCGCGCCATAATCCGTCTCGCTGAAGCCGCGCTTCCAGTAGCCCACCGCCACGAGATCGCGGGGCGGAAGACGGCGCACCTCCTTCAGTTCCGCACGCAGCGCGCGCGCGGCGGTGGATTCCGCCGCGATCCAGGCCGCGACCCGCTGCCCGTCCGGCCAGTCCATGGCCGTCACCGCGTCCTGAAGCAGGGTGGTGGTGCCGGCGGAGGCGCCGTTGCGGTGGAGATAGACGAGGCGAACGCCGGCGGGGCGTGCCAGGTCCAGTTCCTCTCCCGCATCGGGCAGTTCGATGAAGGCGGCGCCCTTCGCCTCGGCGGGCAGGCACTCCAGGATGGCGGCGATGGAGGGCAGCCCGCTGTGGTCACCGGCCATCAGGTGAAAATCCGCCAGCGGGAGCGCACGGCCGCCCGGCCCGCCAATGCCCACCGCATCGCCCGGCTGTGCCCGCGCCGCAAAGGTGGAGGCCACGCCGCCCGCGCCGTGAAGCACGAAGTCCACCGTCAGTTCGCCCCGCGCCCGGTCCAGCCGGCGCACGCTGTAGGTGCGCACCACCGGCCGCTCCGCCGCAGCCGGCCAGAGCGCACGGCCATCCGGCCCCTCCACCGGCCATTGCGGCACCGCAAGGCCCTCGGGCGGAATCAGCAGCTTGAGGTTGGGGCCGTCCTTGATGCCCTCCATTTCCGGGCCGCCGAGAACGAGACGGTGCAGGCGCGGGGTCAGCCGTTCGCCGCGCAGCACATGCAGCACGCGGAGCCCGCGATAACGCCGGGGCTGCCGTTCCATGGTCATGTTTCCCCCCGCATTCGGGGCCAGCCCGCGGCCGGCCCGTCCACCACGATCTGAACCGTCCCGCGCGAGCAGGTCTCAACCCGCCCCTCCACCCCGTAGACCCGCGCCAGAAGGTCGGCGGTGAGGGTCCCGGCGGGCGGGCCTTCCGCCGCGCAGGCCCCGTGCGACAGCACGACGATATGGTCCGCATGCCGGGCGGCGAGGGCGAGGTCGTGGAGCACTGTCACCACCAGCCGCCCCTCGTCCGCCAGCCGGCGCAGAATGGCCATCACCAGTGCCTGGTGGCGCAGGTCGAGCGCGCTGGTGGGCTCGTCCAGCAGCAACACCTCGGGACGGCGCACCAGCGCCTGGGCAAGGCTCGCAAGCTGGCGCTGCCCCCCGGACAGGCGATCCAGCGGCTCCAGCGCGAGGCCGTCCATGCCCAGCGTTTCCAGCGTCTCCGCCGCCCGCATCTCCACCTGCGCACCGGAGAGCGGCACCGGCAGGGGCGCGGCGCGCAGGGCACCCATCACGGTCTCCATGACGGTGAGGGCCACGCCCTGCGGCAGGGCCTGCGGCATGAAGCCGATGCGCGCCGCGCGCGCTGTCCGCGACAGGGTGGACAGGTCCACCCCGCCCAGTTCCAGCCGCCCGCGCGCGGGCAAGAGACCGGCTATGGCCCGCAGCAGCGTGGACTTGCCGGCTGCATTGGGGCCGACCAGTGCCGTCACCCGCCCGCCGGGCAGGGGCGCGAGGGTGAGGTCGCGCACCACCGGACGCCGGCCATAGGAGACGCTTACGTTCGTGAGCGAAAGAGGCGGGGTCCGGCTCATGCGCGCCGCGTCCCGAACATGAGCAGGACGAACACCGGCACGCCCACCAGTGCGGTGACGATGCCCACCGGCAGCATCGCGCCGGGCACCAGCAGCTTGCTGGCGGTGGCGGCCAGCGAGAGCACCAGCGCCCCGGTCAGCGCGCTTGCGGGCAGGAACAGGCGATGATCCTCGCCCACCAGCAGGCGCGCCATGTGGGGGGCCACCAGCCCGATGAAGCCGATGATGCCAACGAAGGATACCGCCGCCCCGGTCAGCAGACTGACGCGAACCAGCGCCCAGAGACGCACCCGCCCGACATTCACCCCGAAACTCTCCGCCCGCTCGCCGCCGAGCCGCAGCGCCGTCAGCCGCCATGCGGCCGCCAGCGAGAAGGGCACCGTGACGGCCAGCGTCACGGCGAGAATGACGATCTTGTCCCAGCTCGCGCGGCCAAGGCTTCCGAGGGTCCAGAACACCAGCTGCTGGAGCGCCTGCTCGCTCGCCACATATTGCAGCAGCCCCACCAGCGCGTTGAAGCTGAAGAAAAGGGCGATGCCGAACAGCACCACCGTCTCCCCGCCCGCCCCGCGCAGGCGCGAGAGCGCCTGGATCAGCAGCATGGACGCAAAGGCGAAGACGAAGGCGTTGGCGGAAATGATCCAGTTCGGCGGCACGAAGGGCAGGCCGATGCCGAGCACGATGGCCAGCGCCGCGCCGAACACGGCCGCCGAGGAGGTGCCGAGCGTGAGGGGGCTGGCGAGGGGGTTGTGAAGCACCGTCTGCATCTCGGCCCCGGCCAGCGCGAGCGCCATGCCCACGAGGCCGGCCATGACCGCCTGCGGCAGGCGGATGTCGCGGATGATGACGAGGGTGGTGCGCGGGGCCGCGTCCGGCGCCAGCAGCGCGCGGAGCGCCTCGGCGAGCGACAGGCCCGAGGCGCCGCTCGCCACGTCCAGCAGGAACGCCCCCATGGCTGCGAGCGCAATCAGCACCACCAGCGCCACCCGCCGGCGCAGCAGGCGGCGATAGCCGGCCACGGCCGCATCGGCACCGGCGGGACGGTCGGCGATACGCAGCGTCATGGCTTGAGGTCGATCCAGTAGGTGCCGGAGAAGGGCACGGCGAGAAAGCGCGTGTTGATTTCCTTCAGCGTGGCGGCGGGGTCGGTGTCTGCGAACAGGTCGGGATGGATCCACTTCGCCAGCGCCTCCGCCACCAGCACGTTGAGCGGCAGGTTGACCAGATTGTGGAACAGGCCGTGGACATCGCCCGTGCGCACCGCCGCGATCTGCGAGACGCCGGCGCGCGCCACCACCTCGGCAAGGCTCGCGCGCGCCTCCTGCGGCGTGAAGCCGGGACCGAGGACGAGACCGCCGGTGCCCTTCAGGTGCGGCCCGCCGGTCGCCACATAGATGGTGGGGTCCTCGCGCAGCACATATTCCAGGCTGAGCCGCCCGTGGGTGCCGGGAATGACGTCGGCCGCGATGTTGTGGCCGCCCGCGAAATCGATGAAATCGCCGATGCTGCCGCGTCCGGGTGCATTGCAGCACTCGCCGGAGCCCCCCGCATGGGCTTCCAGCAGCACCTTCGGGCGGGCAGGCGCCTGTGCCTTCAGGCGCGCGGAGATGCGCGCCATACGCGACTGGTAGAAGTCCACATAGGCGCGGGCCTCATCCTCGCGGCCGATGGCGCGGCCGAGAATGGTGAGGCTCGGCACCGTGTTGCGGAACGGGTGGGCGAAGAAATCGACGAAGATGACGGGAATGCCCGCCGCCTCGAACTGCGCCAGCATCTGCTGCGGCCGCGCCGCGCCGAGCCGCCCGCTGAGCACCACGAGGTCCGGCTGCACGCTGAGGGCCTTCTCCACGGAGAAGCTCTCCTCGGAGCCCTCCCCCACGATGGGCACGTCATCCACCTTCGGGAACACCGCCCGCACCAGCGCGTAGGTGGAGGGATCGCGCCGCCGCAGATCCGCCGACCAGCCGGCGAGCAGCGCGACCGGGTCGCGGTCCAGCAGGGCGAGGGCGATGAGCTGGCGCCCCTCCGCCAGCACGATCCGCCGCGCCGGAGCGGGCAAGGTGACGGTGCGGCCCGCAATGTCGGTCAGCGTCACGGGCGCGGCCCATGCCGGACCGCACAGGACGGCGAGGGCGAGCAGCCCGAACAGGGGGCGGCACAGGAAAGCGCGGCAGGCGCGGGCGATCATGACGGGTCCTCGCAGGCAAAACGGACGGCGCGCCCGAGCGCGCAGGGAATGACGCTGCCGTGGGTTTCGCCCTCGAAGATGTGGACGTCCACCTTCAGGCGATCACGTTCGGCACCGGCGAGGCGATCCGCCAGCGCCTCCACCTCTTCGACCACCCGCCGCTCGGCAAGGCGCAGGGTCTGGGCGTCTGCGGTCGCAGGGCCTTGGGGCAGAGCATTCGCGGGCCGGGAAACAGGGGACACCTGCGGCGCGCCCCGCTCGCATCCCCCGGCGGTGAGCAGCAGGCGCACGCGGGCGCCGGTATGTTCCAGCCTGTCCGGCAGACGGTCCGCGCCGTGCCTTACCGCCGCGCGGTCCCACCAGATGGAGGGCGAGGCGGCGACGAAGGCGGCGAACAGGTCCGGGCGCGTGAACAGCGTCTCAAGAACAAACAGGCCGCCGAGCGAATGACCGATCAGGGTGCGCCGGTCGCGGGCGAGCGGAAGGCTGCGCTCCAGTCCGGCGAGCACGTCAGACAGTCGATCCAGAAGACCCGCCGCACCGGACGGCGCATAGTCCCGCGCGCGCAGCGCCGCATCGAACGGCCCGTCAATGTCATGGCCGATGCCGAGGATGACGGGCGCGCTGACGCCGGTCACGTCCGGCCGCAGGGACTGGAGCCGCGCCGCCTCCACCAGAGTCGCGAACATGGCGTTCGCGTCGGTCACCACCAGAAGCGGAAAGCCGCCCGCCGGCGCCGGCACGTCCGGCCAGGCCAGATCGAACCGGAGCCCGGCATCGGGCACGGCCCAGCGCGCGCTACGCGCGAGCGCGCTCGCCGCAACGGCTGCGCCGCCGGCAAGGGCCTGCAGATCCGGCACACGACCGGCGGGGAAGGCGTCAGACGGTGTCATGGTCAATAGGTGGCACTCACCTTCAGCCAGTAGGCCCGCGGCTCGCCATAAAAGTTGAACAGCGAGGTGGAGCCGACGCGGGTGTAGTAATCCTCGTCGAAGATGTTGGTGGCGGTGAAGGTGGCCTGGAGGTTCTTGTTGAACTTGTAGCCCACCTGCGCGTCCACGGTGGTGTAGGCCGGTGCGGTCAGCGTCACGCCGCCGGAGGTGGTGTAGAAGCTGGACAGGTGCTTGATGCCGCCGGCGATGTGCAGGCCCTTCAGGATGGGGTCCTGGAATTCGTACTTGGTCCAGAGGTTGAAATTGTTGCGCGGCGTGTAGGTGCTGAAGCCGGAGGCAAGCTGTGCGGCGGTGGCCGTCACATATTCCGTCTCGGTATAGGTGAAGCCGGCGAACACCTCCCAGCCGGGGGCGAGACGGCCGCTGACCTCAAGCTCATAGCCCGACACCTGCGTCTCGCCCGCCGCCACATAGACATTGGCGACAGATGTGGCGAGGGCGCGGTTGGTGTCGCGGATGAGGAACAGCGCCGCCGAGGCGTTGAGCGCGCCGTCGAAGAAGGTGCCCTTCAGGCCGCCTTCATACTGGTAGCCCTGCCGGGGCTGGAGCACGTCGCCGCTGGCGTCCAGTTCGCTCTGCGGCGTGAAGGTGTCGGTATAGCTGATATAGGCCGAGATGTTCGGCGTCATGTCCAGCACGAGGCCGGCATAGGGCACGAATTCGGCGTCATAGCTGATGGGTGTGCTGGTGGTGGTCAGCGCGCCGCTGGTGGTGTTCACGGTAGCGACGGTGGACGTGTTGTCATACCAGGCGAGGCGCGCGCCGAGGAGCACCGTGAGGGGCTGGAGCGGCTTGATCTTCGCCTGACCGTAGAGACCCCACTGGGTCGGGTCGGTCTGGGTCTGGCGGTTGTAGAGGGTGGTGGGCACCGGCACGAGCGCCGGGTTGAAGGAATAGATGTTGTAGGTACCCGACAGCGTGGTGGAGGTCGGCGCCAGCAGGTTCGTCTCCACGCTGGACAGGGCCAGGCCCGCCGTCACCTCATGGGTCTGGCCGAACGCCTCGAACGGCCGCGTCACATGCGCATCGGCCGAGAGCGAGGTCTCGCTATACTGCGCCGCCGTATACTGCATGGTGAAGTTGCCATAGGTGGCCGGCGCGATTGAGACCGCGCTGCCGCCATAGGCATAGCGGTAGTTCACCGAGCGGTCCGAATAGCGCACCGAAGCCTTGGCCTCGCCGCCATCGTCGAAGCGGTGCAGCAGTTCCGCGACATAGTCCGTGCTGGCATTGTGGAAAGTGTTCCAGCTGGCGCCGACGAAGGTGTTGCGTGGCACCCCCAGCAACTGTCCGACGCCGCCGCCCAGATTGGCGGCGGGCAGGCCGTTGAAGGGGAGGATGTCGCGTTCCTGGTGCCAGGCATAGAGCGAGAGGGTGGTGTTCTCGTTCAGGTCCATGGCGAGCGTGCCGTAGCCCACCCAGACCTTGTTCTCGTTGTAGTCCACGAAGCTGTCGGCGTCCTGATAGGCGGCGACGATGCGCCCGCGCACCGTGCCCGCCGCATTCAGCTTGCCGCCGGCATCGAGCTGGGCGCGGCCGAATTCCCACGAGCCGCCGGACAGCTCCGCATTCAGGAAATAATCCGCCACCGCCGGCTTGAGAATGCCGTTCACCACGCCGCTGGGGCCGGAATTTCCTCCGCCGCCCGTGCCGCCATAATACAGGCCCGCCGGCCCCTTCAGCACGTCCAGCCGGTCGAAGATGGCAAGGTCGGGCTGCGTGCCGTAAATGCTCGACAACGGCGCCGGCAGGCCGTTCACAAGCATCTGGTCGATCTCGTAGCCGCGCGAGAAGATGGAGGAGCGGCCCACGTCGTTCTGCAGGATCACCATGCCGGTGGTCCGCGCCATGGCCTCCTCAAGCTGCGTGAAGCCCTGGTCCTGGATGCGCTGGCTGGTGACCGTGCTGATGGATTGCGGGATCTGCTTCCATGCCGTCGGGCTGCCGACGCCGGTGCTGGTCACCGGGCTGGTATAGGTATCCTTGCCCTCCGTCAGCACCGCCCAGTCCGGCGCTTCCACCGAAATGGTCTCCAGCGCGATCCCTGGCGCGGCTTCCTGCGCGCGGAGCCCCTGGACGAGCGAGGGGACGACGACGGAAAGCCCGGCGAGCAGCGCGATGTGGGAGACCGACAAGGCGGCGCGGAAAGCGGTGGAGGCGGATGCGGGCATGACTGAAAATTCCGAATGCCGGGAAGCGGGGCTGTCGCATTCGTTTTAGGCAGCGCAGGCAGCAAGCTCCAGAATGAATCCCTTTGCGCGAACGTATAAAATGTTTGCGCGAGCGCATCCTTCTTAGAAACCTCTCAGAACAATACCAGCCTGCACCGCAAGGATGCAGCGGGAATAGGTTCGTTGCCTCAGTTTAGAAACATACTAAATCAATTGGGGCATCAAAATATTGACAAGCGGACGCCGATGACGATCCCATGCATCATGGCCACGGATTCATCTCAGATCGGCCCGCGCGTCACGACCCGCGGCACCGCCGCATTGGACGCGGCGGAGCGCGCGCATCTGGTCAGCCCGGACGACATCGCCCGTGCCTCGCGCATGTGCGGTTCGCACTTCGCCGTCATCACCCCGGACCTGCCGGGAGAAGGCGCCGTGCTCCGGGGCCGCTACCAGATGGCGCGTCTGCGCTCCGGCCTGACGCTGCACGCCACCGACGCCTGCGACATGCATGACCTGACCACGCAGCTCGTGCACAAGGAAGGCGTCACCATCAGCCTGTTTCTCGACGGCATGGCAGACGTCACGCTCGGGGAGCGCCGCTTCCTGCTCGGTCCTGCGGCCTCGGGTGGCAAGATCGAGGGCGTGGTGATCGCGCGCGGCGAGCCCGATTTGTTTCGCCGGCGTGGCCGGCAGGGCATGCATGTGCGCAAGGTCAACGTCTCCCTGCCGTTCGACTGGCTGGACGGCGAGGGGCTGGAGGCGGTGGCCGGCCACGGCACCGTGCGGAGCCTGCTGAGCGACCATCTGTCCAGCGCCCGCTTCACCCCCTCCGCCCGCCTGCTCGCGCTGGCCGAGCAGGTCCTGCGCCCGCAGAGCTACGGTCCGCTGCTGCATGCGCTGCATCTGGAAAGCCGGGCGCTGGAGATTGCCGCCGAGGCGCTCAGCCTGATCGGCCAGGACAGCCCGGACCGCGATACATCGGGCCTGCGCCCCCGCGAGCAGCGGCGCATGTGGGAGGTGCACGACTTCCTGGAAGCCCGGCTTGACGGCGACCTCACGCTGGAAGAGGTGGCGCGCGCCGCCGGCATGAGCGCCAATGCGCTCCAGCGCCTGTTCCGCGCCGCGTTCGGCATGACGGTGTTCGAATATGTCCGTCGCCGCAAGCTGGAGCGGGCGCGGGAGGCGCTTCAGGAAGAAGGCCTCACCGTGTCGGAGGCCGCCTATCGGGCCGGCTACACCTCCTCGGCCAATTTCGCCACCGCCTTCCGCCGCACCTTCGGCGTGCCGCCCAAGCAGATGCGGCGGCGAACCTGATCAGGCCGTGATCCGGCGCGCGCTGCGCAGGGGGGCCGAGGCCGCGATGCGGGCGAGTGCCGGGGCAAGCGGCTCGCGGGCCACCATCATGTGAAAGGCGTTGGCATGCAGCAGCGTGTCCGGCGTTTCCGCAATGGCCACATGGCCCGGCCAGAACAGCAGGTCGCCCCGCTCGAACGGCCCTGCCGGATCGATGGCATGGCCGAGGGCGGCCTCCTGCATGTCGCTGTCGCGCGGGCAGGCCAGGCCGCAGGCGGTCAGCGCCGTCTGCACCAGCCCCGAACAGTCCAGCCCGAAGGCGGAGCGCCCGCCCCACAGATAGGGCGTGCCGAGAAACCGCGTCGCCACCGCCACGAGATCGGGTTCGGCCGCATCCAGAGGCGCCACATGGCGCGCGAAGACGAAGCCGGACGCGAGGCGCACGAAGGTGTCGCCGGCCTCGCGCACTGCGAGACGCGCGCCGAACGGCAAGGTCGCCAGCGGCGGCAGCTTGATGTCCGGACCGGGAAACAGGAAGGTCCGCGTGGCGCTCACCCGGTGGGTCGGCGCGCCGGCAGGCGCCCTCAGGGCATCGCTCGGCAGGTAGCCCACATAGCCGTCCGCCTCAAGCTGAACCCAGGACCAGCCCTCGTCGTCGCTGTCATAGACGGTGACCGTCTCGCCCATCAGCGCCTCGGTGTCGAGCGGGGCGCCCGATGACGGGGCACGGCGCAGCGGCGCCACCGGGTCGGCCACCACGCGGGGCGTGCCCGC
>NCCY01000084.1:0-10556 GCA_002279855.1 Rhizobiales bacterium 12-68-15 | reverse complement strand
GACGGGTTCCACGCATAGATGTCCAGATGCAGCCAGGCCTTCGCGGCTTCCACGAAGCGCGCCATGAACAAGGCCGCCGTGATGGAGCCGGCAAAGCCGCCGGAGCCGGCATTGTTGATGTCGGCCACCTTGGAATCGAGCATGGACGCATAGGGCTTCCACAGCGGCATGCGCCAGAGCGGATCGTTCTGCGCCGCGCCGTGGCGGGCGAGATCCGCCGCCAGTGCGTCGTCGTCCGTATAGGCCGGCGGCAGATGCGGTCCCAGCGCCACGCGGGCCGCCCCGGTGAGCGTCGCGAAGTCGATCATCAGGTCGGGCACCTCCTCATCCGCCAGCGCCAGCGCGTCGGCGAGCACGAGGCGCCCTTCCGCATCGGTATTGCCCACTTCCACCGAGATGCCCTTGCGGCTCGGCAGGATGTCGCCGGGACGGAAGGCATCGGCGGAGATGGAATTCTCCACCGCCGGGATCAGCATGCGCAGGCGCACCTTGAGCCCGCGAGCCATGACGAGATGCGCGAGACCGAGCGCATGGGCCGCGCCGCCCATGTCCTTCTTCATCAGCAGCATGCCCGAGGAGGGCTTGATGTCGAGCCCGCCGGTGTCGAAGCAGACCCCCTTGCCCACCAGCGTCACCTTGGGGTGGGCGGCATCGCCCCAGGTCATGTCCAGCAGGCGCGGGGCACGGCTTGCGGCGCGGCCCACCGCATGGATCAGCGGAAAGTTGCGGGCCAGCAGGTCGTCGCCCGCCGTCACGGCGAGGGTGGCGCCATGGGCGGCGGCCAGCGCATGGGCGGCGGCCTCCAGATCGTCCGGCCCCATGTCGTTTGCGGGGGTGTTCACGAGGTCGCGCACCAGCGTGACGGCTGCGAGCGTGCGGGAGAGGGCCGCACCGTCCACGTCCGCCGCGAGCCGCAATTGCGCGGTGGGCGCAGGCTTCTTGCCCTTGTAGCGGTCGAACCGATAGGTGCCGAGGCCGAAGGCGAGGGCGGAGAGGGGAGGAAACGCGCCTTCGAGCCGCACGGTGCAGCCGGAGGGCAACAGGCCGGGCAGCGCGCCCGCTGCGAACGGATCGGTCTGCGACACGCCGAACAGGAAGCCGGCAAGGCCGCCCTCGGTCCCCGGCACCGGCAGCAGCTTGCCGGGCTCGGCCTTGAAGCCGGCGGCGCGCGCGAAGGCCCGTGCGGCCTCCGGCAGGGCGGCTTCATCCAGCGTGGCGGGCGTGACGCCCCAGACGGGCAGGACAGTCTCGGCGGGGGTCGGGTCGGTCATGTCATCGCGATCGGTCATGGCGGCTCCTGATCCTGCCTGAGGTAGCATGCGCCACCCGGCCCGCAAACCGTCAGGCGAGGGCGGACATCAGCCCGGAATGGGGGAACAGCAGCAGGCCCGCCCCGGCCAGCGCGACACCATAGGGCAAGGTGGGCAGCAGGGCCGCGCGCGCAGGTGAGAGAAAGGCGCGCCCCGCCGCCGCCATCACCAGCAGCAGCCCGATGAGGCCGCAAAGGAGCAGGAACAGTGGCAGCTGGGCGGGGTCGAGCCACAGCGCAAGCGCGGCGGCAAGCTTGGCGTCCCCCGCGCCGATGATGTCACGGGCGAACAGGGCGAAGCCGGCGGCCAGCACCGCGGCGGCGGCGACCAGCCGGAGCGGGGCATCGAGGATGCAGCCCAACAGCCAGAGCAGGGCGAAGCCCGCCAGCAGTGCGATCACGGCGGCATTGGGAATGATGCGCCGGAGCAGGTCGGTCGCGATCACGAGCGCCAGCGCGAGGGGAAACAGCCCCAGGATCAGCGCGTCTGCCACCATCCGTACCATGCGCGTCCGGCCTCGAACCGTCAGGGGGTCACGCGCGGCAGACGCCGGATCGCGTGAGAAAGGGCAAAGGACCGGCCCCGGTTCGCCGGACCGGAGTTCGGAGACAGGGTCAGTTTCCGGCGATGGCGGTGGCGGCCTTCAGGCGCGCGAGGGTCAGCCCGATCTGCGCCAGCACGGTGACGATGGCGATGGACAGGCCCGCCGCGATCAGCCCGTATTCGAGCGCCGTGGAACCGCGCTCTTCCTTCACGAAGCGGGTCAACAGAACTTTCATTCGCCCTTCCCTCGGCCGCAGCCTTGTCCGGGCATGCGGCAGCCCGGATGACAGCAGGCTAGGGCGACGTCCCTTGCGCAGAGGTAAAGATCGGGGAGAGCGGGGCGGCGACCATGAGTCAGCGTGCCCAAAGTGTTAACGCGGCGGCGGCGGGCGGCATGGACCGGTCAGCGCGGCGGCCGAGACAGCCCCATCTACGGCCTTGAGCATGCAGCCGAAATGGTCAGTGAGCCAGCATCCGGAGCACGCCCATCAGGAGCAGGCTGCCGGCCGCAATGCCGAGGCCGATCCAGCCGAAGCGGGCGGGCGGCGGGGTCACGTCCAGCACGGCGTCGTCCGCAAGGCGGGGATTGACGCGCACCTCCACCTCGTCCCGCAGCAGGCGGGCACGCAGTTCGCGCGCATCTCCCCACAGCACCGATGGCCAGTCGAGAAAGCGGACGCGGCCACCTTCATAGGACTGGCCGGCGCAATCATAGCTGTAGCGCAGGCCGCCCCCCAGTTCCCCCCAGGAGGACCGGCCCGCCGGGCGCACGAGACGCCCGTTCACAATGGGCCAGCCCCGCGCGGCCCGCGCCTTGGCGCGCGCGCCGAAGGCGATGGCGGCGTAGGCGAGGCCTGCGACCACGCCCACGGACAAAAGATAGGCCACAATGCGCAAGACGATGTCCATCCGCTAAAGCTCGCGTAACGTTAAGCTTTCGTCAAGACTTCGGACACGCGCGCCAGTGCCCTCGCGCAGGCCTCGGGCAATACCGGCTCCATCGCGAGCGCTATCGATGGTAGGATGCCGCATGGTGCGCCACCTCCCGTTGCCTCCCGCCCGGAGCAACAGGCCGGCGCGCGATGCCTCCGGGATATTCCCTAAGGGCAATTCGCTTGATCTGCCTCAACGCCATCGCCCGCTGTCATGGACATGCTGCGCCAGGATTTTGGGAGGTTTTCATGCTTCAGGGCATCAAGAACATTCTTGTTGGAATGACCGAAGAAGGCACCAACGAGCCGTCTGCCGCGCTCGGCTATGCGCTGTCTCTGGCGCAGAAGGCCAAGGCGCATCTCAGCGTGCAGGCGACCTCTGTGAAGATCAGCCTGCATCACGCGGTGGTCAGCGATTTCGCAACCAACCTCGTCGCGGCGGAAAACCGCCGGCTCCAGTCGCTCGCCGACCGGGTTGCGGAGCGCAGCCGGGGCGAGGCGGATGCGGCGGGTGTCACCTGCACCGTGGAAAGCCGCCAGCTGGCCTATGGCGACCTGCTTGAACACTTCCTCGTTCAGGCCCGCGTGCACGACCTCTCGGTGCTGGATGCCGAGGCGGTCACCGTCGATGTGGATCGCGGCCTGATCGAGAGCGCGCTGTTCGAGAGCGGACACCCGCTCATTCTCGTCCCGCCGAGCGCCCGCGCATTCTCCTGCGCCCGCATCGTCGTGGCCTGGGACGGCAGCCTGCAGGCGGCGCGGGCGATGACCGGCGCCCTGCCCCTGCTGCGGGCCGCCGACACGGTGGACCTCGTCAGCGTCATGGACGAGAAGGATCTCGCCAAGCGCGCCCCGGGCGTGGACGCGGCGCTCTATCTCGCCCGCCACGGCGTCAATGTCACCGAAACCGACCTGCCGCTCGGGCCGGACGGCGTCGCCAAGACGCTGCTGCGCTTCCTGGAGCGCCACCCGGCGGATCTGGTGGTCATGGGCGCCTACAAGCATTCCCTGTTCTGGGAATGGCTGACGGGCGGCGTGACGCAGACCTTCCTGAAGGCCAATCCCGTTCCCCTGTTCCTCGCCCACTGATAGCGGGCGACCGCCGGAGGCGACGCGGTGCGCGCCGCCTCCGCGCTCCTGAAAATCCTGCCGCGACGGCCCGCCGGACGCCCCCGTCCGCACGCGCAAGGGCCGGCGCGCGGATCAGGCCTCTTGCGAACGCGCCGCTTTTGCGTTTCGTGTGGGTGCCGCACATTCCCGGGCACCCTGTGACGCCATGACCGAGACTTCCGACCACAGCCTGCCGAGCGACGTGTCGTCTGCGGTCGATGATCTCGGCGCCACCCTGGACGAGGCGGGCATCGGGACGTGGTCCATCGACATCGCGACGAGCCGGACCGCCCTTTCTCCCACCTGCGCCCACCTGTTCGGCCTTGAGGGAAGCGTCATCACCGACTTTGCGGCGCTGGAGCGCCATGTCCACCCCGAGGACCGGGAGGTGCGGGCTGGCGCCATGGCCCGCGCGCTGGCGGGTGGCACCCGCTACGCCCTCGACTACCGTGTCGTGCGGCCGGACGGGCGCATTGGCTGGGTGCGCTCGCAGGGGCAGGTGCGCGCGGACGAGACCGGAAAGCCGGTCCGCATGCGCGGCGTGATGTTCGCCATCGATTCGCAGAAGGCGGCCGAGGTGGAGTTGCGCTCCCGCGAGGCGCACCTGCGATCCATCCTCGATACGGTGCCCGAGGCCATGATCGTCATCGACGGCCGGGGCATCATGAGTTCGTTCAGTGCCACCGCCGAACGCCTGTTCGGCTGGTCGGCGGCGGAGGCGGTGGGCCGCAACGTCTCCATGCTCATGTCCGAGCCCGACCGCAGCCGGCATGACGGCTATCTCGCCCATTATCACCGCACCGGCCAGAAGCGGATTATCGGGCGCGGCCGCATCGTCAACGGACAGCGGCGCGACGGCTCCATCTTCCCGATGGAACTGGCGGTGGGCGAGATGCGGTCCGGCGAGAAGGCGCATTTCACCGGCTTCATCACCGACCTCACCGAGCGCCAGCAGACACAGGCGCGGCTTCAGGTGCTCCAGTCCGAACTGGTGCATGTCTCGCGCCTCACCGCCATGGGCGAGATGGCGTCGACGCTCGCCCATGAACTGAACCAGCCGCTGGCGGCCGTCTCCAATTATCTCAAGGGGTGCCGGCGCCTGCTGGACCAAGGCGGCCTCGATGCCCTCCCCACCGTGAAGGAGGGGCTCGACAAGGCATCCGAGCAGGCAGTGCGCGCCGGCCAGATCATCCGGCGGCTGCGCAATTTCGTCTCGCGCGGCGAAACCGAGCGCCGGGTGGAGAAGGTCTCACAGCTCATCGACGAGGCGAGCGCGCTGGCCCTGGTGGGCGGGCGCGAGGCGGGCATCGTCTCGCGGCTCGACCTGCATCCCGATGTCTCGACGGTGGTGGCGGACCGCGTGCAGATCCAGCAGGTGCTGGTCAATCTCATCCGCAATGCGATGGATGCCATGCACGCCTCGCCCCGCCGGGAAATTACCGTGTCCGCCCATCCGAGCGCGGACCATATGGTGGAGATCGGCGTGTCCGATACCGGACCGGGCCTGTCGCCCGACGTCGCCGACAGATTGTTCCAGCCATTCGTCACGACCAAGGAAACCGGTATGGGGGTGGGTCTCTCCATCAGCCGGACCATCGTCGAGGCGCATGGGGGAAAACTTTGGGTTGAGACCAACGCGGACGGCGGTGCATTCTTTCGCCTGACCCTGCCCGCCGGAGAGAGCGACGAAGCGCGCGATGACGGACAATAATATTTTGATTCATGTGGTGGATGACGACGAGGCGATGCGGGAATCCCTCGCCTTTCTGCTCGGCTCCTCCGGCTTTGCCGTGCGCCTGTATGACGGGGCGACGGCGTTCCTGGACGAACTGGAGGGCGCGCCGTCCGGTTGCATCCTCAGCGACATCCGCATGCCCGAGATTGACGGCATCGAACTGCTGCGCCGGGTGAAGGCCAGCGGCCGCACGCTGCCCGTGGTGCTCATGACCGGCCATGGCGACGTGCCGCTGGCGGTCGAGGCCATGAAGCTGGGGGCGTCCGACTTCATCGAGAAGCCGTTCGACGACGAGGTCCTGATCAGCGCGCTGCGTGTGGCCATCGCCCGCAGCGGCAACGGTGTCCTCGACGAGGAACTGAAAGTGTTCGTGGAGCGGCTCGCCACCCTCAGCCAGCGCGAGCGGCAGGTGTTCGAGCGGCTGGTGGCAGGGGATGCCAACAAGGTCATCGCGCGCCATCTGGACATCAGCCCGCGCACGGTCGAGGTCTACCGCGCCAATGTCATGAGCAAGCTGCAGGCCCACAGCATTTCGGAGCTGGTGCGCAGCGCCGTGCGGGCCGGCGTGGCCTGAGGGCGGAGCGAACCAGCCTCTGCCGACAGATCAACCGGGACGGCGTCCGCCGGGGAACGGCGCCGTCAGAGCTTGGTGTTCAGAAGCCGCGAGCGCTGCACGAGGCCGACGATGCGGTCCACGAGGCCCGGCGCCACGGTCTCGAACCGGCTGACCCCGCTGACCATTTCCTCGCCCACGGTCTGGTTGTAGCGGTCATTCACCACCAGCCCCTGCAAGGGTGCATTGGCCTGCCGCAGGGCGGCGGCCGCGCGCGCCAGCGCGGAGCGCGTGTCGCGGCCCGCAAGGCA
This sequence comes from Rhizobiales bacterium 12-68-15, assembly GCA_002279855.1. Classification (GTDB taxonomy): domain Bacteria; phylum Pseudomonadota; class Alphaproteobacteria; order Rhizobiales; family Xanthobacteraceae; genus Aquabacter. The sequence continues at coordinate 4,062 of NCCY01000084.1, read as the reverse complement.
GACCACCACCACGCTCTCGCAGGCGGACGCGATGCTGGTCACCGGCACGGCCACCCGCTCGCGCGGCTCCACGGCGGCAAGGTCCACCACGACGGCGCCATAGACCTCAAGCAGCCGGTCGAACATCTCGCGAATGGTGGTCGCGTTGCGGAAGGCGAAGCTCTGTTCCGGGCTCGGCGAGGCCACCAGGGCATCGAAGCCACGGGGATCGGCCATGGCATGGTCGGCCACGTCGTCATCGGAGGGCAGCCAGGTGGTCGCCTGCGCCGGCACGGCGGCGGTGGGATCGGACAGGCCCACCAGCAGCGTGCGGGTATGACGCTGCGAGCGTTCCGCCAGCGCTGCGGCGAGCACGGACACGCCGCTGCCCCCGCGCACGCTGGTCACCCCCACAACCCGCGCGCCCTGACCGAAGGTCGCGAGATAGACCGATTCAACCTCTCGCAGGCCTCTGCCCCACATGTCGCACCTTCTCCCGGCGTGTCGTGTCAGCCGCCGAAGGCAGCGATGAGGGCGATGACGGGCAGGATGTTCTGCATGGCGTCCGTGAAGATCTTCCAGTCGCTCTGGTTGATGTTCGGTACATAAACCGTATCACCCGCCTGCACCACAGGCAGCTTGGTGATATCGCCGGTGCGGGCGAATTCCACGAGGTTGAACATCCGCGCCTGTTCGCGGCAGCAACCGAGGTTCACGACCACGATCTTCTGCTGGTACGCCTCGTTGGAGGGGCCGCCGGCCTCTGCGAGCAGGTCGAGCAGGGTCATGTCGTTCACGAAGCGGTAGCGGCCGGGCTTGTTGACCGCGCCGAGCACGCGGACCGTGTTCTCCTTCGGGTCCTCGAACCAGTCCTTGTTCTGCCGGTCGGGCACGAAGATCACGTCGCCGGTGCGCACCTTGGGGAGCAGGCGCTCGTCGCCCGTGGCGAAATACTGCGCGAGGTTCACCTGCGTCACCTTCGATCCCGGCAGGCCGCGATGGGAGATGCGCACATTGCGCAGGTCCGCGCTCTGGGTCGGGCCGTTGGCGGCGGTGATGATGTCGAGGAAGGTCATGTTCTTGTTGAAGGCATACCGGCCGGGAATGGCCACCTGCCCCATGATGTAGATGACGTCTTCCTTCGGCAGGGTGACCCAGTTGCCCTTGTTGTCGATGGGCGAGGAGGGCAGCTCCGGCACGCGGATGACATCGCCGGCCCGGATCTTCGGCAGATCGTTGATGGACCCGCCATTGGACAGGAAGCTGGCGAGGTCAAGGATGGTGGCCCGCCCGTCGCCGCGTGCCCGGACGATCTGGACGCGGGCCAGATCGCCCCGCGGTCCCGGACCGCCGGCTTCGCCCAGCAGGTCGAGCAGGCTCATCTCGTCCGACCATTCGTAGCGGCCGGGCTTCACCCTCCGGAAGCGGGCCCTTGCCGGTTTCGGAATAGCTGACGAGGTTGAACGTCTCGGTCGCGCCGTCCGCCTTCAGGATGCGGATGCGGGTGGTGTCCGCAAAGCGGGTGGGACCGCCGGCATTGGCGAGGATTTCCAGCAGCCGCGCATCGGGCGGCGCCTCGAACGAGCCGGGACGGTTCACCTCGCCGATCACATAGACCGTGCGCACGGAGCGGCGAATCTCCTCCTCCTCCTTCGGCACGAAGATGGTCGCGCCGGGGGTGAGCTGCGGCATCAGCGCGGCATTGCCGCTGTCCAGATAGGTCCGCATGTTGAAGACCTTGGGCTCGCCCTCCTCGATCACGCGCACGCGGTCGATGGAGGCGAAGCGTGTCACGCCGCCGGCGCGCATGATCATGTCCACGACCGTCATGCCGTCCTTGAAGGCGAAGGAGCCGGGCCGGTTCACCTCGCCGAACACCTTGATGGCGGTGCGGGTGTCGCCGGCATCACCCTGGTCGGACAAGGTGCGGCTGTCGAAATTGATCTGCACGTTGCCGGTGGCCGGGGACGAGGGCACGAACAGCACGTCCAGCGGCTGGAGCACCGGCAGGATGCTGGTGTCGCCGGTATCGAGATACTTCTTGTAGTCGAACACCGTGACGCGGGTGCCGCGCCGGATCTGGAGCTTGTCGAGCTGGGCGCCCTGCTGAAGCCCGCCGGCGGCGGCGATGGCCTCCTGCACGGTGGAATTGGCGGGCAGGTCCACCTCACCGGGCTTGCCCACATAGCCGAGCACGGTGATGAACAGCCGCCGCTCCTTGATGCCCACCTGGAGCGGGGTCACGAAACGGTAGGCGCGGGCCAGCGTGTTGCGGATGAGGGTGGTGGCCTCGCCCAGCGTGCGCCCGGCAATCTCCACCGGCCCCACTTCCGGCAAGGTGATGCGTCCGCGCCGGTCGATGGCGAAGTCGCCATTCAGCGCCGGCTCGCCCGGCAGGGCGAAGGACAGGATGTCGCCGATCCGCAGCCGCGCATCCTCGTTCTGCGGCACCGGCTGGGCCGAGCCCGGCACCGCCCACAGGCAGGCCATCGCGGCCCACAGCAGCGCAAGCAGCAGCAGGCGCAGGTCCGGGGTCCGAAGGGCGAATGCGGCGGTCGCGGTCATGTCAGGCTCCCTTCCCTGAGGAGGGCGCGTGCGCGAGAATGCGGTCGATCTTGTCCATCTGAAGCTTCAGGCGCGCGATCTCGATCTCGCAATCCTCGGGAAACCCGCCCTCCGACAGGCGGCGGACGCGGATCATCATCAGTTCGGCGTCCTGGAATTCCGCCGCCGCATAATAGCGGGCGTTGCGCTCGCCCAGCCGGAACAGGCGCTGCTGAAGCGCGTCGATGCGGGCATCGGTGGAGGGGCGGCGCTCGGCGAGGCCGCCCGTGCCTTGCGGCGGCCACGGCACGAAGCTGCTGCTTTCGCAGCCGGCAAGCGTCAGCGCCAGCAGCACGATGAACAGGGGCGTGGAGCGGATCGTCATGCCTTGCCCCCTTCGATGAGGTCCGAGAGGCGCAGATGGGCGATGAGCTGCAACGGCTGGCCGCGCGCGCCCCGCAGGCGCAGCTTGCGGGAGCCGAGCCGCAGCCGCTTGTAGAGAAAGACGAGGCCGCCAATGCCGGAGGAGTCCACGAAGTCCACCCCGGTCAGGTCGAGCGTGACATCGTCGGTTCCGGCCGCCAGTTCCTCAAACAGGGGCTTCAGCCGCGCCATGGCGGCCGCGTCCATGTCCTCGCCGATCAGAACCACCTTCGCCATACGGCCCTCATCCCCCGACGCAGATTCGCGTCATGCATCCAAGAATCGGCATCCCGGTCCATGCCCGAGCCTCTCGCAACAACAAACGATTTACCTTAATACCCGGTAAATACCGGACTTCCGTTAGGGGAGGGTTGGAGCGACGGTCGTACGCCTTTATCAGCGAGAGTGGGGTATGGTCGGGGGACCTTGGAATGAAGGTTTGGCACCACAGCGAGGGTCTGGCGTGACGGGGGGGGTGATCCAGCTGGTTCAGCGCCTCATTCCGGGGGGCATCGAAACCCTGGCGCTGGAACTCTCCACCCGGGTGAGCGGTCAAAACCGCGTGCTGAGCCTTGAGTGGTCGAACGCCCAGATCATCGCCAACTGGCCCGCCATGGCGCAGGCGCCCTGCCCCATCGAGGGCCTGGAGAAAAAGCCGAGCTTCCGGCCGGAATTCGTTCTCACCCTCGCCCGCCGCCTGCGGGCGCTTCGTCCGCGCGCCGTCGTGGCCCACCATATCGGGCCGCTCGTCTATGGCGGCGTCGCCGCCCGCCTCGCCGGCGTGCCCCGCTTCATCTATGTGGAGCATGACGTCTGGCATTACGAGAAGGCCGGTGACGAGCGCCTCGCAAGCGCCGCCGCCTTCATCACCCGGCCCCGTGTGGTCGCGGTGTCCGACAGCGTGGCCCGCACCGTCAGGCGCATCATGCCGAGCTGCAAGGTCGAGGTGATCCGCAACGCCGTGGACACGGAGCGCTTCCGCCCCGGCGACCGGCAGGCGGCCCGTGCCGCGCTCGGACTGCCGCAGGACGCGCGGATCATCGGCGCGGCCGGGCGGCTGGAGCACATCAAGGGGCAGGACGTCCTCGTCGCCGCCATGGCGCAGGTGCCCGACGC
>NCCY01000083.1 GCA_002279855.1 Rhizobiales bacterium 12-68-15 | reverse complement strand
CCCATGATGCCGGCAAGGCTCTCCACGCCCCTGTCGTCGGCAATGACGCACATGGTGTCATCGAGGGCATAGGTGCGCCCGTCCAGCGCCAGCAGGCTCTCGCCCGCCTTCGCGCGGCGCACCACGAGGTCGCCGGTCACCTTGGCGAGGTCGAACACATGGAGCGGACGGTTCTGGTCCATGGTCAGCAGGTTGGTGACATCCACCAGCGCGTTGATGGGGCGCAGGCCGATGGCGCGCAGCTTCGCCTGGAGCCAGTCCGGCGAGGGGCCGTTCTTCACCCCGCGCACCACCCGCAGCGCGAAGGCCGGGCAGAGCGACGGCGTGTCGCCGAACTCGAGCCGCACGGACAGCGGCGCGGGGAAGCTGCCGGCCACCGGCGCCACGGCCGGCGTCTTCAGCGTGCCGAGACCGGCGGCGGCAAGGTCGCGGGCGATGCCGGACACGCCGAGACAGTCGGCGCGGTTGGGCGTCACCGCGATCTCGATCACCGGATCGTTGAGCCCCAGCACCTGCGCGAACGGCGTGCCCACCGGCGCGTCCGCCGGCAGTTCCATGATGCCCTCATGCTCCTCGGACAGGCCCATCTCGCGGGAGGAGCACAGCATGCCCCGGCTCTCCACGTCGCGGATCTTGCCGATCTTCAGCTCGGTGCCGCTGGCGGGAATGATCGTGCCCGGCGCGGCGAACACCGTCTTCAGCCCCGCCCGCGCATTAGGCGCGCCGCACACCACCTGGACGGGATCGCCCGCGCCGATGGAGACTGTGCACACCCGCAGCTTGTCCGCATTGGGGTGTTTCTCGGCGGTCAGCACCTCGCCCACCACGAAGGGGGCCAACGCGCGCCCCTTGTCCTCGACGCCTTCGACCTCAAGGCCGACCAGGGTGAGCGTCTCGACGATCTCGTCGAGAGAGGCCGGGGTGTCCAGATGCTCCTTGAGCCAGGAGAGCGTGAATTTCATGGGGTGCGATCCGTGATCTGCGCGGGAGGGAAGACCGAGAGGCGCGTCGCCGTCAGGGCCTTTGCCTGCGAATGTTCATTAAAGCGTGGGCCGTCACGCACTCAGGCCGCCGGCCAGCGTCGGGAAATCGAGCGGGCGGAAGCCGTAATGGGAGAGCCAGCGCACGTCCGCCTCGAAGAAGGCACGCAGGTCGTTCATGCCGTATTTCAGCATGGCGATGCGGTCGATGCCCATGCCCCAGGCGAAGCCCTGATAGACATCCGGATCGATGCCGCAATTGCGCAGCACGTTGGGATGCACCATCCCGCAGCCCAGAATCTCCAGCCAGTCATTGCCCTCGCCGAAGCGGATCTCGCCGGGGCGCGAGCGGTCGCACTGGATGTCCACTTCCATCGACGGCTCGGTGAAGGGGAAGAAGGACGGGCGGAAGCGCATGGTCACGCTGTCCACTTCGAAGAAGGCCTTGCAGAACTCTTCGAGAATCCACTTCAGGTGGCCCATGTGGGAGGACTTGTCGATGACCAGCCCCTCCACCTGATGGAACATGGGGGTGTGGGTCTGGTCGCTGTCGCAGCGATAGGTGCGGCCGGGGCAGATGACGCGGATCGGCGGGGTCTTCGACAGCATGGTGCGCACCTGCACCGGGGAGGTGTGCGTGCGCAGCACCTTGCGCTGTCCGTCCGGCCCGGCGGGCAGGAAGAAGGTGTCGTGCATCTCGCGCGCCGGATGCCCCTCGGGGAAGTTCAGCGCGGTGAAATTGTGGAAGTCGGTCTCGATGTCCGGCCCTTCCGCCACCGAGAAGCCCATGTCGGCGAAGATGGCGGTGAGTTCTTCCGTCACCTGCGCGATGGGATGCACGCGCCCGGTTTCCACGGCGGCATCGCGCACGGGGAGCGTCACGTCCACCCGCTCGCTGACGAGGCGGGCCTCCAGGGCGGCGGCCTTCAGCGTCTCCTTGCGGACTGCGAGAAGACCCTGCACCCGGTCGCGCAGGCCGTTGATGGCCGGACCCATGGTCTTGCGCTGCTCGGGGCTCATGCCGCCGAGGGATTTGAGAAGCTCGGAGACGCTGCCCTTCTTGCCGAGGGCGGCAATGCGCACCTGCTCGAGCGTGCCTTCGTCGCCGGCGGCGAGGATGCCGGTGGCAATCTCGCGCTCCATGGCGTCGAGGGCGGGGTGGTCGGTCAGAACGAGATCGGACATTGGTTCAAGTCCCCTGAGCGTGCCGCCGGCCTGCCCGCGCGCGGGCGCAGGGCGGAGCCGCATGGATGGCGGGGCGAGGCCCGGCCAAGACGGCGCTGTGTGCGAAAATCGCGGCGCTTATACCCGGCGCGCCTTCAAGACGAAAAGCCCCGCACGGAAGGACCGTCGGGGCTCATCAGTCTCGGTAAGGGCGGGAACCCGAAGGAAGCCTCAGGCGGCGAGAGCCGCCTGCGCCTTCTCCACCAGGGCCTTGAACGCCTCGGGCTCATGGATCGCGATGTCCGAGAGCACCTTGCGATCGACCTCGATCCCGGCCTTGCCGAGACCATCGACAAATCGCGAATAGGTCAGGCCGAGGTCGAGCTCACGCACGCCGGCATTGATGCGCTGGATCCACAGGGCGCGGAAGTTGCGCTTCTTGGCCTTGCGGTCGCGATACGCATACTGCATCGACCGATCGACAGCCGCCTTGGCAGCGCGGATCGTATTCTTGCGGCGGCCGTAGAAGCCCTTGGCTGCCTTGTAGACTTTTTTATGCTTGGCGTGGGAAGTGACGCCACGTTTCACGCGGGACATGGGAAATCTCCTTCGCTGGCGTCAGCCGTTCGGCAGAAACGACTTGCGGATGATCCGCGCATCGCTTTCGCACAGGATGGTGGTGCCGCGCAGGTTGCGGATCTGGTTGTTGGTCCGCTTGATCATGCCGTGGCGCTTACCGGCCTGTGCGGCGATGACTTTTCCCGTACCCGTCAGACGGAAGCGCTTTTTCGCTCCCGACTTCGTCTTCATCTTGGGCATTTGGCTCTCCACGGCCGCATCCGGTCCCGCGCGCAAGCGCTTGGGGCAAATGCTCAGCCTTAGTTGCTGTGAGCGAAAAGAACCCGCGCGGCAGCCCTTGTGAGCCGGCGAGTTCGGAGGCGGCACGGATTACAGGAGCCCGGCGGGAAACGCAAGGGGCGGAACCGAAGCGCGCGGGCAAATCCCCCGCCTGCCCCGCGCGGGCCGGTGAGATGCCGCGCGCGACGAATTCGCAACAGGCCATGCTGACGCCGCGTAAGCGCCTTAACTCCGCCCCTTCAATCCCGTGTGATCGCACCTGGATCAGGGATCCAGATCCGTGTCGCCGGACGTTTAGGCAGCATACGGGTCATCCCGTCCCCATTCCGCCGGAGAGCGACCATGCGCTATCCCTTCATTCGTCCGGGGTCCCTTCCGACCGTTGCGACGCTCGCGATTGCCGCCAGCCTTCTGGGCGTGCCCGGCGCCGCCACGGCCATGCCGCTCGGCGCGCTCAGCGACACCGCCCGAACCTTGCCTTCCCCTGTGGACAGCGTCCAGTGGCGTGGTGGTCCGCGCGGGGGTGGCCCCGGTTGGGGCGGAGGTCCCGGATGGCGGGGCGGTCCCGGATGGGGTGGCGGTCCCGGCTGGCGCGGCCCGGGCTGGGGGAGACCCGGCTGGGGCGGCCCCGGATGGCGCGGCGGCTGGGGTCCCGGTTATCCCGGCTGGAACCGCCCCGTGGTCGTCGGTCCCGGCTGGGGCTGGGGTCCGGGCTGGGGCGGATGTGGATGGGGCGGCTGCGGATGGGGACCGGGGGCTGGCTTCGCCACCGGGGTCATCGTCGGCTCCGCCATCGCGGCCCCGCCGCCGGGGGTGGTCTATGCCGCCCCGCCCGGCTCGGCGGTGGCCTACTGCATGCGGCGCTTCAAATCCTATAATCCCGCAACGGGAACCTATCTCGGCTATGACGGGCGCAGGCACCGCTGCCCGTGACCATGGCCACCGCGTATTTCTGGAGGAACGACATGCGTAAGAACAGAGCCCACGCCTGGGTCACCGCCATCATCGGTGCCGCAACCCTTGCCACCGCCGCCCTGCCCGTGCAGGCGCAGGCGCTGCGCCCGTCCCTGCCGGAACTCGGCGCAGCGCCGGTTGAAAACGTCCAGTGGCGCCGTGGATATGGCGGCCCCGGCTATGGGCCGGGATATGGGCCGGGCTACCGCCCCGGTTACGGACCGCCTCCGGGCTATTACAACCGCAATTGCGGCTGGGGTGGCTGCAACAACAACAACAATGCCGGCGCTGCCGCCGCAGCCGGCCTCGTGGGCGGCCTGCTCCTTGGTGCCGCCGCCGCAAGCGCGGCGCAGGCGCAGCGTCCGCCGACGGTCTATTACGCCCCCGGCCCGGCTGCGGACCCGAACTGGATTGCCTATTGCTCGGCCAAGTATCGCAGCTTCGATCCGCGCACCGGCACTTATCTCGGCTATGACGGCGTGCGCCATCCCTGCCAGTGACGCGGTCGGCCAGTGACATGGTCTGCCCGTAAAAGAGAACGGCCGGCACCCCCAGGGTGCCGGCCGTTTTCATTGCAGTGAAGCCGCCCTCAGAAGCCCAGCGCGCAGCCGTCCTTGCGCGGGTCCGAGCAGGCGGACAGGACGCCGCTTTGCGGATCGATGCGGATGGCCTGCGCCCCGCCGATGGGATCGGCGCGGATTTCCACCTCATGGCCGATCTCCGCCAGCCGCGCGCGGGTCGCGGCGGGAACGGAGGGCTCCACCATCACCTTGCCGTCCTGCGGGAAGCAGCGCGGGGCATCGGCGGCCTGCTGCATGTCCATGCCGAAATCGATCAGGTTGGAGAGCAGCGTGGCATGTCCCACCGGCTGGAAATGGCCGCCCATGACGCCGTAGGAATAGAGCACCCGGTCATCCTTGAGCACCATGCCGGGAATGATGGTGTGCATGGGCCGCTTGCCGGGCGCGATCTGGTTGGGATGCCCGTCCTTCAGCGTGAAGGAGCGCCCCCGGTTCTGGAGCAGGATGCCGGTCTGCGGCTCGTAGAGCGCGCTGCCGAAGGGCTCGAACAGCGAATTGATCAGCGAGAAGGCGGTGCGGTCGCGGTCCACCACGGTCAGGTACACCGTGTCCTTGTGCTCCGGCAGGTCCACCGGCTCGTCGAGCTTCAGCACCGCATCCTCGCGGATGCGGCCGGCGCTGACGCGGGTGAAGGCGTCGGACAGGAAGCGCTCCCACGGCACCGGATGGTGCTCGGGGTCCGCCAGCCACGCATCGCGCACCGAGAAGGCGATGCGTGCCGCTTCCATCAGCTTGTGGAAGCGCTCGGGGCTGGTGGGCTCGTCGGCCGCCACGTCGAGATGGGACAGGATGCGCAGCAGCAGCAGGGTGATGACGCCCTGCCCGTTGGGCGGGCACTGATAGACCTGGTGGCCGCGATAGTCCGCGTGCACCGGCTCCACATAATTCCCGCGATGGCCGGCGAAATCCTCCCGCGTCTGAAGACCGCCGAGGTCGTTCAGGAACGCCACCAGACGGGCCGCGATCTCGCCGCGATAGAAGGCGTCCGGCCCGTCCTTGGCGATGGCGCGCAGCGTCTCGCCCAGCGCACGGTTGGTGTAGAGCCGCCCGAAGGGAGGCACGTTGCCGTCATCGAGGATGAGGTCGGCGAAACCCTGCGCGCTCCGCACCTTCGGCAGGAAGGAGCGGATGTCGAACACCACACGCTCGTGCAGCGGGTGGCCTTCGGTGGCATATCGGGCGGCCGGCTCCAGCAGCGTGCCGAACGGCATGGTGCCGTGGTCGCTCACCAGCCGGTGCCACGCTTCGATGGCGCCGGGTATGGTCACCGCATGGGGGCCGAGCGGATCGATGGCGGAGACGCCCAACTCCCGGAAGCGGGCGGGCGTCGCGGCGGCGGGAGCGCGGCCGGAGCCGTTATAGGCGATGACCGGCGCCCGGCCGTTCTTGGCCAGCAGGCAGAAGCAGTCGCCGCCGATGCCGGTCATCTGCGGTTCCACCACGGCGAGAACGGCGCAGGCCGCAATGGCCGCATCAACCGCATTGCCGCCCTCGCGCAGCACATCCAGCGCGGTCGCGGTGGCCAGCGGATGGGAGGTGGCGGCCATGGCGCCGGTGGCATGGACGGTGGAGCGGCCGGGGCCGTAGAGATCGCGGAAGGTCATGTGCTGTCCTCGCCTGATGGCGTCGCGGGGCGTCCGGGGTGGCCCGCTCAGGGACGGCATCTATCCCATGGCAGGCCGGGTTTGAATATCGCGACGCGCACATTTGCGTGCCGGCCCGGGGATCGATGCGGGGCGCGCGCAAGCGGACCGGCCGTCACGGCGATGTGCGCACCGCGAAACGACCCGCAATGATCCGGACCGTGCGTCTTGCCCGCACCTCGCTTAAGCTCGCCGTGATACGGCCCTCGCCGAAGAGCCGAAGGGGAGACATCCATGCTGCGCTTTCTGTCCCGATCCCTTGCCGCCGCTGCCGCACTCACGCTGGCCGTGGCGCCGGCCGCGCAGGCGTGCACCAGCTTCATCCTGCGGTCTGCCGATGGCGGGGTGGTCTATGGCCGCACCATGGAATTCGGCCTGCCGCTCCAGTCCCAGCTCATCGTGGTGCCGCGCAAGCTGGCCATGCAGGGCACGGGTCCCGACGGACAGGCGGGCACCGGCCTCGGCTGGACCGCGAAATATGGCGCGACCGGCATGAGCGCGCTTGGCCTGCCCGTGCTCATCGACGGCATGAACGAGGCCGGCCTTGCGGGCGGCCTGCTCTATCTGCCCGGCCTCGCGCAGTTTCAGGAGGTGAGCCCGGCGGAGGCGAAGTCCTCCCTCGCCTCCTTCGAGGTGCTCACCTATGTGCTCACCAGCTTCGCCACGGTGGCCGAGGTGAAGGCGGCGCTGCCCAAGATCAAGGTGAACCGGGCGCCGCAGGCAGTCTTCAAGGCGCCCGTGCCGCTCCACATGACCCTGCACGACGCCTCGGGCGCGAGCCTCGTGGTGGAATATGTGGGCGGCCAGCTCCAGATCCACGACAACCCCACCGGCGTTCTCACCAACGCGCCGACCTTCGACTGGCACATCGCCAATCTCGGCAACTACCTCACGCTTTCGGCCTATGATCCGAAGCCCCTCCAGATCGGCAACCTCACCCTGACCCCGCCCAGCACCGGCACCGGCGCGACCGGCCTGCCGGGCGACATGTCGGCCCCCTCGCGCTTCGTGCGGGCCTTCCTGTATTCCCGCGCCGCGCCGGCCCAGCCCACCAGCACCGACGCGGTGGGCAACGCGTTTCACATCCTCAACAATTTCGATATCGCGCCCGGCATCATCCGCACCGCCGCCGGCACCACGGCGGGTGGCGGCGTCGCGGGCATCGAGACCACGGAATGGAGCGTCGTCGCCGACACGAAGACGCGGCAGTATTACGCCCGGACCTATCAGGACAGCACGTCCCGCATGATCGACCTCACCAAGGCCGATCTGGACGCCCCGGCGATCCGCTACATCGCCGTAGACGCCCCCGGCAAGCCCGTGGACCTCAGCCGCTGAGGCTCACGGCCCGTTAACGAAGACCCCATGCGGCCCGATCCCGCACCCGGGGAGAGGAAACCGGCGCCTCCTTCCGTCGTTGTACCCCGACGACAAGAAGGAGGCATTCATGCCCGCACACGCTTATCCCGACGACCTGCGCCAGAGCCGCCAGGATGCGCGCACCCTGCCGATGCGCCAGTCGCAGGCCGCCGGGCCAGCCCTTGAGAGCGCGCGTCCGGGGACGAGCGGCATTCAGGCTCCCGATGTCCTCAGCGCCCTCTCTCCTATCGGCGGACGCGATGTACTCCCCGGAGACATCGTTCCGCCGGATGAAGTGCACTGGGACGCCCCGCTTCCTGTCCGCATTCGCCTGAAGGCTGGCGGCGGCGTGGAAATTCGCACCCTCCGGGATGCCGGACACTTCATCTCCGGCCGCTACATGACGCTGGAACACTCCGCCGCTCTCCAGGCGCTGGCGGTCCTGATCCTGACGGCGGCCCGCACCGGGCATCCCGACGACATGGCGGATGCCGGAATGCGCCTCCACGCCTATGCCCGCAGCCTTCACCTGAACTGAGCACCGGGGCCTGCGTCGGTTCGCAGGCCCCTGCTCGCTCAGCGACGGGCGTAATGGGTCTCGTTGGCGGGATTGCCCACCTGACGGGTGATGATGCCGTTATGGGTCGGCGAAACGTCGAACTGGGTGTTCGCCACCATCAGCCTCTGCCCCTGGATGAAGGCCGGCATGGCGGCGCCGTTCACGTTCGCCTCCGCCCGCCCGTCGGGATAAATGGTGAGGTTGATGCGCACCCGCTGCTGTGCGTTGAAGCCGGCGAAGTTGCCCACCATCCAACCGGGAACCGAGCCTTTCCGGCGCGGGGGCGGCGGCGGCGGATAGCCGCCATAGCCGGGGTTGCCGTAATTGGGCGGCGGCGGGCCATAGCCCTGACCATATCCTTGGCCGTAGCCCTGCGCGTAGCCCGGTCCATAGGACGGAGGCGGCGGCGGGGAATTGTCGTCTCCGGAGGCGGCAGCCGCAGCGATGGCGAGACCGACGATGGCGAGCGCCGCCGCCGCCTCGACACCGGAATTCGACGATCCGCCGCCGCCCCCGCCGCCCACGGTGAATTCCGCCCGGCAACCGTCATCGACCCAGACGTTCCGGCGGTCGTAATTCCAGGTGCGGCCCTGCACGCAGGCCGATTGCGAGAGGGTCCGCGACAGCCACACCTGCCCGCCCCCGGGAATCGGGCAGACGGACCGGCGATTGTTGTGGCTCTCACAGCGGAAGGACTGGTTGGCCTGCGCCGGCACCACGCCGGGGCCTGTCAGCACCATGGCGCTGGCCAGCACCGCAACCGCGCACGTCATGTAGGACCGATTCATCGCACCCCTCATATTTCCGAGCGGACCTTAGCCGTGAACGCCGCCGTTAAAAACCGGGCAGATGCCATCGGCACCGGGATCTGCGCTCCTGTGCTCTCCTGTACGGGATGCAGGACGGCCGCTTGCGCGAATTCCCCCGCTTAAGCATATCTTTATGTCGGAACTTCATTTTCCGTTCCGACTGAATTCTTGCCTCCATACTGCGTCTTTCAATCGTTCCACCAGCCATTTCAGGACCCTTGATGCCTTCCCTGTTCGACCTTTCCGGCCGCACGGCTCTCGTGACGGGCTCCACCTCGGGCCTTGGCTTCGAGATGGCCCGGGCGCTGGCCCGGCAGGGCGCGCGCGTGCTGGTGAACGGACGGGATGCGGCACGCCTTGATGCGGCGTGCGCGGAACTGGCCGCCAGCGTGCCCGGCGCCGAGATCGTGCCCTGCGCCTTCGATGTGGGGGACGGCGCCACCGTCGATGCGGCGCTGCGCAATGCCCCGGCCATCGACATCCTCATCAACAATGCCGGCGCGCGCGATCGCCGGCCGTTCCTCGATCTCGAAGACACCGATCTCGCCCGGCTGGTGGACGTGATGATGCTGGCGCCGGCCGCCATGGCGCGGCGGCTCGCACCCGGCATGATCGCGCGCGGCCATGGGCGGATCATCAACATCACCTCCATCGCCGGCCCCCTCGCCCGCCGGGGCGATGCAGGCTATGCGGCTGCCAAAGG
>NCCY01000082.1 GCA_002279855.1 Rhizobiales bacterium 12-68-15 | reverse complement strand
GGGGGCCGAGAAGGCCCATCCCAGCGAGCCGCCGAGCTGGAGTCCCAGGCCGAGGAAAGGAATAGGCTGAGCCGGGACCGGCAGGAGACTGTCCGCCATGGCGGCAGGCGCGGGCTCCGCCGCCGGGGCGCTGTCGGCGGCACGCTCGATCGCAATTTCCGCGTCCGGCGAAACAGGCAACGCGACGCTTTCGACGTCGCAGATGGCGGCTTCGTCCACCTCACCGGCCGCAGGCAGGTCATCGACGAGGGCCGCATCGGCAGTGGCGTCCGCCTCGTCCTCAACCACAGGCGCAAGGTCGGCGACCGCCATCTCGGGTGCATCGGACGGCGCAGGATCGGACACGACGGCGCTCGCGATCGTCGCCTCGTCTTCGGCGATGACCCCGGTGATAACCGTTTCGGCGGGCTCGGCCGCGATCTCCGCGTCCGCTCCGACCTGTCCGGGATCGCCGGTCAGGGCGACCGCATCCGGCTCGACAGAGACAGTGCGCTCGACCGCCACAAGGTCCTGCTCCATGGCGGCCGCAGGCACCACCGGCGCCACGAGGATGAGCCCCGCCAGCCGCGCAATGGCCGGCAGGATGTCCACAGGGACATCCACAGCAGCCGCGACGATCTCCACGGGCGCGGGCGCCTCATCAACGAGGACCACTTCACTTGCGGGCAGGTCGGCAGCGAGCAACTCCGCCTCGGCGGGAGGCAGAGCCACCGCCACGGACAGATCGCCCGCAACGGACGGTTCCTCGTCCGCCGGATGCGCATCTTCCGAAGGCGCAGGCGCGGTCACCTCGTCCTGCGGCATCGGCGCCATATGCGTCTGCGCGGCGCCTTCCGCGATCCGCGCGGCCCAGGTCTGGCCTGTCCAGTCGATGAATACCTCGTCGTCCGCCAGCGGCTCGCCGGGCAGGCAGAAGCCGGCCACGGGCGCATTATCTGTCGCAGTCACCGTCTCTCCGGCAGCACTCTCCTCCGACGGCAAACCGGCGTCACCGGGTGCGAAGGCCGGGTCTTCGGAGACGGAGTCATCCGGCAACCCGTCATTGAGCGCCAGATCCACCGCCACCAGATCCTCGGGCGCCGGCGCCTCCGGAGTGCGGTCGGCGGGCACGGGCTCCTTGCCCTTGCTCCGCCCCCGGATGAGCACTTCCGGCGTGCGGGTGAAGCGGGTGCGCGAATCGCTGTTGAAGGGGCGCAGCCAGGTCGGCACCCCCTCCGGCTTCGTCCAGGAGGTGTAAGTCACATCCCCGCTGCTGCCCGCGCCCAGCGAGGACATTGCCATGGGATCGTTCGAATCGGGGAAGCGGTTCCAGCTAGACATCGGGTCCGTAACCATTGGCCGGGCGAGGGACGCCACCATTCACGGCTAGGGTTACGGCTCGCCCGTTAATGGGAGGTTTGGAGGCGGGCGGATGGGATGCTTCCTCCACCGTTTTCCCACCGCCTGTGCTTTCGCGGCACGCGGCCGGAACCCCGTGGAACCGTCATCGGACGTGACTGTTTCTCCCGCATGGCCCCTGTTGTGGCCAGATCCAGCGAGGAGAGGCATGATGCCGGCAAAATCCGCAGCCCAGCAAAAGGCCGCAGGCGCGGCGCTGTCCGCCAAGAGGGGGGATGCCCCGAAGGGAAAGCTCAAGGGCGCATCGAAATCCATGCTGTCCATGAGCGAGAGCCAGCTTGAGGAGATGGCCTCCACCAAGCGAAAGGGCAAGCCGGAACACGCGACCAAGAAAGACTGAGTCTCAAGGCGTGCGCGCCGGTCTCAGGCGTCGGGCACCCGCTTCTTTTCGAGCTTCCGCGCCAGCGTGCGGCGATGCATGCCGAGCCGGCGGGCGGTCTCCGAAATGTTGAAATCGGTCTCCGCCAGCGTCTCGTGGATGCGTTCCCATTCGAGATTCTTCAGCGAGGTCGGACGCGCGGTGACGGGGGTTGAGACATCCCCTTCCACGCGCCCGAAAGCTGCCTCGATATCATCGGTATTGGCGGGCTTGGCGAGATAGTGGCAGGCGCCGAGCTTGATGGCCTCCACCGCCGTCGCGATGCTGGCGAAGCCGGTCAGCACGACGATCCGGATGCTGGGATCATGCTCGTGCAGCGCCCGCACGCATTCAAGGCCGGAGCCGCCCGCCAGCTTCAGGTCCACCACCGCGAAGTCCGGCGTCGCCTCGGTCAGCAGCGCCCGCATGCCGTCGAAATCGGGGCTGATCCGCACCTCATACCCCCGCCGCTCGAACGAGCGCCGCAGGGCGCGGGCAAAGGAGACGTCGTCCTCGACGAGGAACAGCAGGGTGTTAGGGTCCATCCTCGCCTCCATGGGAGAGGGCCTGCATGGGCAGGGTGATCGTGACACGGGCACCCGCCGCCCCGTTCACAGCTTCTACGCTCCCCCCGAGCTTGCGGACCACATTCACAACCAGGAACAGGCCCAGCCCCCCGCCGGTCCGGTTTTTGGTTGAGCGATACGGCTTGCCGAACGTCTCCAGGATCTCGGCCGCAAAGCCGGGGCCGGCGTCGCGTACGGTGATGACCAGTTGATCGCCCTCACCGCGCACCGCCACCCCGACCCAGAGCGGCGAGGCCTCCAGCGCATTGTCGAACACGTTGAAGATGACCTGCTTCAGGGCCGGGTCGGAGATGAAGGGGAGGTCCGGCGGCAGGTCGCAGGTATAATCCAGCACCTTCGGTGACCGGCTGATGCGCCATTCGGCCACCAGCTCGTCGAAGAAGGCCGCCGCCGTGGTCCGCACCATCCCCTCGCCCCGCGCCTCGCCGGACGACATGAGGATGCCCGACACGATGGCCTTGCAGCGGCTCAGCTGCGCCTGCATCTCGCCAAGCTCGTCCGCAAGCTCGGGATCGCCGCGAAACTGCGGCATGCGCTTCCAGTCGCTGAGAATGACCGAGAGCGTCGCCAGCGGCGTGCCCAGTTCATGGGCGGCCCCGGAGGTGAGAAGACCCATGCGGACGATGAGGTCTTCCTCCGCCGATTTCTGCCGCAGGTCCGCCAGATGGGCATCGCGCGCCCGCAGGTTGCGATTGATCCGCGTGATGAACAGCACCAACAGGCTCGCCGTCAGCGCGAAGCAGATGAAGGCGCCCTGGATATAGATGCCGAACAGCGTGTAGTCGGCCTCGTCGGGGATGGCGAGCGGCCGGAACGACTGGGTGAGCCAGATGAAGCCCGCCCCTGCGGCCACCGCCAGCGTCCAGGCGGACCACGTCTCCAGCAGGACGGCAGCAAGGCTCACCTGGAGCAGATAGAGGGCGATGAAGGGATTGTGCGCGCCACCGCTCAGATGCAGTTGCATGGTGAGCGCCGCCACATCCAGCAGCATCTCGAAGAACAACTCGGCATTGTTGACGGAATCGCTGCGCTGGTAGCGCCAGAGGCTGACGACATTGAGCGTGACGAGGAAGACCAGCACGCTCGCCATTTCCAGCAGCGGCAGGGGAATGCGATACCAGCCGGCTACGATCAGGATCGTCAGCACCTGCCCCACCACCGCGAGCCAGCGCAGTTGGACCAGCAGGAACAGATTTTCGTTGCCGGTGGTGTCGGGTTTGATCTGTGTCATGGCGCCGGGTCCGTTGTGTCAGACGCGGCGCCTCCACACAAGCACGGCGCCCGCCACCGACATGATGGCAAGGGCGAGCCAGGTCAGCGCATAGCCCAGATGATTGTTGGCGAACCGGATGACGGTCAGCCCGCCCACCGGCAATCCGCCGGCATTGGGGGTCGCGTCCGCATCGATGAAATAGGGCGCCACGTCGCCAAGCTGCCGTGCGGCCGAGATGGCGGCGACGTCGCGGGAATACCAGCGGTCGGCGGCCGGATCATTGTTGCGCAGGAAGCCGCCGCCGGTCTCGGGAATGCGCAGCAGGCCGGTGACGGTGGCAGGCCCGGCGATCTCGCCGGCCGCCCGCTCGGCCCGCGCCCGGCGGTCGTGGGGCACGAAGCCGCGATTGACCAGAATGGTGAAGCCGGCATCGGTGCGCAGCGGGGTCAGCACCCAGTAACCGGCACCGAGATCGCTCACCGCCTGAACCAGCGTCTCGCGGTCGTTCAGGAAGGTGCCGGTGGCGCGCACCGCGAGATATTCCGCGCCGTCCCGGCTCAGGGCGGGCCATTCGGCGGGACCGGGCGCGGCGACGGGCGCCGCGTGCACGCGCTGCTCGACCCGTTCGATCAGGCCGAGCTTCCACTCCCGGCGCTGCACCTGCCACGCGCCGAGCGCGAGGAAGATGCCGGCGAGGAGGATGAGGACGAGGGCGAGAAGCCCCGCCCCCCATCGGCCGCGCGCGAGCGGGAGAGGCCCCCGCCCGCAGCTGTGTTGCCTCACCGTCTGATGCTCATGTCGTGGGTCGGCATCATGTTGGTGTTGAGGTGGTACATCACCCACAGCGAGCCGCTGATGGCGATCACCACCACGATCAACGTGAAGCCGAGCGCCATGATGCTCCATCCGCCTTCCGATTTCCCGGTCATGTGGAGGAAGTAGATCATGTGCACCACGATCTGCACCACCGCGAAGGCGGTGATGACAATTGCGGTCACCGTCTTGTTCTCGATGACACCTTCCATCACCAGCCAGAAGGGAATGGCCGTGAGGATCACCGAGAGGATGAAGCCGGTCAGGTAGCTCCTGTAGGAGCCGTGGCTGTGCGCCTCGTCATGGTGGCCATGCCCATGATCGGCATGCCCGTGGGAGGTGGCGGAGGCGTGGGTATCGGCGCTCATCGCAGCATCCCCATGAGATAGACGAAGGTGAAGACGCCGATCCAGATGACGTCCAGAAAGTGCCAGAACATGCTGAGGCACATGAGGCGGCGGCGGTTCGCGGGGATCAGGCCGCGATAGCCCACCTGCACCATCATGGTCACCAGCCAGATCAGGCCGAAGGTGACGTGGAGACCGTGGGTCCCGACCAGCGTGAAGAAGGCCGAGAGGAAGGCGCTGCGCTGGGGGGTCGCCCCCACATGGATCATGTGATGGAACTCGTAGAGTTCGATGCACAGGAAGGCGAGGCCGAACAGGCCCGTGATGCCCAGCCACACCTGAACCTGCGCGATCTTGCCCTTCTCCATCGCCAGCATGGCGAAGCCGTAGGTGATGGAGGAGAACAGCAGCATGGCCGTGTTCAGGGCCACGAGTTCGAGGTCGAACAGATCCTTGGGCGCCGGCCCGGCGGCATAATTGCCGCCGAGGACGCCGAAGGTGGCAAACAACATCGCGAAGATGAGGCAGTCGCTCATCAGATAGATCCAGAAGCCAAGCGCGGTGCTGTGGCCTTCCGGATGGGCGTGCTCGTCCACTTCGTAGAAGACGATCTCGCCGTTGGCGGGCGCTGTGGTCGCGTTGCTCATGGGGTCACCTGCCCTGCCAGAAGCCGGGTGCGCTCCATCTCTGTCTGCGCAACCTCTTCAGCGGGAATGTCGTAATCGCGGTTGTAGTTGAAGGTGTGGATGATCGCGACGGCAACCAGCGCGACGAAGCTCAGGGCTGCCAGCCACCACATGTACCAGACCAGCGCGAAGCCGAGCGCCACGCTGCACGCGGCGAGGATGACGCCCGCCCCGGTGTTGCGCGGCATGTGGATGGACTTGTAGCCCTCCAGCGGCCGCACATAGCCCCGCTTCTTCATGTCCCACCACGCATCGATCTGATGGATGACCGGGGTGAAGGCGAAGTTGTAGGCGGGAGGGGGCGAGGAGGTCGCCCATTCCAGCGTGCGGCCGTGCCAGGGATCGCCGGTCTCGTCGCGCAGCTGCTCGCGCTTCAGGATGCTGACGCCGATCTGGACGAGGAAGCTCACGATGCCCAGCAGGATGAGGAAGGCACCGAAGCCCGCAATCAGGAACCAGATGTGCCAGGAGGGGTCGTCGAACACCCGCATGCGGCGGGTGACGCCCATGAAGCCGAGCACATAGAGCGGCATGAAGGCGAAGTAGAAGCCCAACACCCAGAACCAGAACGACATCTTGCCCCAGAACGGATCGAGCTTGAAGCCGAACGCCTTGGGCCACCAGTAGGCGATGCCGGCGAACATGCCGAACACCACGCCGCCGATGAT
Organism: Rhizobiales bacterium 12-68-15; assembly: GCA_002279855.1. Lineage (GTDB taxonomy): Bacteria > Pseudomonadota > Alphaproteobacteria > Rhizobiales > Xanthobacteraceae > Aquabacter. Next base: position 3,568 of record NCCY01000082.1, on the reverse strand, counting down.
GACGTTGTGGAAGTGGGCGATCAGGAACAGGCTGTTGTGGAGCACGAAGTCGGCCGGGGGAATGGCCAGCATCACGCCCGTCATGCCGCCGATCACGAAGGTGATCATGAAGGCGACCGTGTACATCATGGGCAGCTCGAACTTGATGCGCCCCTTGTACATGGTGAACAGCCAGTTGAAGATCTTCGCGCCCGTCGGGATCGAAATGATCATGGTCGTGATTCCGAAGAAGGAATTCACGCTGGCACCGGACCCCATGGTGAAGAAGTGGTGCAGCCACACCAGGTAGGACAGGATGGTGATGACCACCGTCGCGTAGACCATGGAGGTGTAGCCGAACAGGCGCTTGCCGGAGAAGGTGGACGCCACCTCCGAAAACACGCCGAACGCGGGCAGGATCAGGATGTAGACCTCCGGATGGCCCCAGATCCAGATCAGGTTCACGTACAGCATCGGGCTTCCGCCGAAGTCGTTCGTGAAGAAGTTCATGCCGAGATAGCGGTCCAGCGACAAAAGCACGAGAACGGCGGTCAGCACGGGGAAGGTCGCCACGATCAGCACGTTGGTGCAGAGCGAGGTCCAGGTGAAGACCGGCATCTTCATGAGCGACATGCCGGGGGCGCGCATCTTGATGATGGTGCAGATCAGGTTGACGCCTGACAGCGTCGTGCCCACGCCCGCAATCTGGAGCGCCCAGATGTAATAGTCCACGCCCGGATCTGGACTGTAGCCGATGCCCGAGAGCGGTGGATAGGCGAGCCATCCGGTCTTGGCGAACTCACCGATGAACAGCGACATCATCACCAGGATGGCGCCGCCGGTGGTCATCCAGAAGCTGAAATTGTTGAGGAACGGGAACGACACGTCGCGCGCGCCGATCTGCAGCGGCACCACATAGTTCATGAGGCCCGTCACCAGCGGCATGGCGACGAAGAAGATCATGATCACGCCGTGGGCGGTGAAGATCTGGTCGTAATGGTGCGCGTTCAGATAGCCCTCGGACCCGTTGAAGGCGAGGGCCTGCTGGAGGCGCATCATGATGGCGTCGGCAAAGCCGCGCAGCAGCATGACGATGCCGAGCACCATGTACATGATGCCGATCTTCTTGTGGTCCACGCTGGTGAACCACTCCCGCCAGAGATAGCCCCACAGGCGGAAATAGGTGAGCCCGCCGAACACGGCGAGGCCGCCCATCGCCACCACCGCGAAGGTGGCGACGACGATCGGCTCGTTGAGGGGAAGGGCGTCGAGGGTCAGCCGCCCGAACAGGAAGCTGGTTTCGACAGGATAGGAAGCAGCCATGGCGTTCCGTCTCAGATGCTGGACGGCCGGAAGGGGGCCGTGAAGGGCGAAGAAGGAGCCGAGATCGGCGTGAAGGCCGGAACCGGCAGACCGGCGCCGATGAGGCGCGTTGCGGGCGTGGTGCGGATGGCGGGGATCTTGGCCCCCGCCTCGACCAGATCCTCGGGCGAGCAGATGCCGACCACGAAGCCGGAATCGCCGCCGAGCACGGTCCCGCGCCGGGCGTATTTGTCATAAGTGAGCGCGAGCACGTTGTTCACGCCCTCAAGGCCGAGGCCACCCTGCTCGTCGATGGCCATCATCTCGCTCATGCACATCTTGCCGGTCTCGACGCACATGTTGACGATGGCGCGGAACAGGACGGGATCGACCTGCGCGAAATAGGTCACCGGCACGTTCTCGCTGGGCTTTTCCAGGTCGAGATAGGCGGCGCGGGTGAGGTTGCCACCGCCGGCCTTCGCCTTGGCCACCCAGGCCTCGAAGTCGGCGTCCGACACGCCGTGGAAGCGGAAATGCATGCCGGAGAAGCCGGCGCCGCTGTAATTGGCGGAGATGCCGCGATAGACGCCGGCCTCGTTGATGACGGCGTGCAGCTTGGTCTCCATGCCCGGCATGGCATAGATCATCCCGGCCAGCGCCGGAATGTAGAAGGAGTTCATGACCGAGGAGGCGGTGATCTTGAAGCTGATCGGCCGGTTCACCGGCGCCACCAGCTCGTTCACCGTGGCCATGCCCTGCTCGGGATAGATGAACAGCCACTTCCAGTCGAGGGCGACCACCTCGACCTCCAGCGGCTTGTGCTCGTCCTGCTTCACCACGGTTCCGGCGGCGATCCGGTCCAGCGGGCGATAGGGGTCCAGCAGGTGGGTGCCCATCCAGGTCAGTGCGCCCAGGCAAATGATGATGAGCAGCGGGGCGGCCCAGATCACCAGTTCGAGCTGGGTGGAGTGATGCCAGTCGGGATCATAGGTCGCGCTGGTGTTGGTCGCCCGGTACTTCCAGGCGAACCACACGGTGAGCGCGAGCACCGGGATGATGATCAGCAGCATGAGCGCGGTGGAGATCACCACGATGTCACGCTGCTGGATCGCGATGTCGCCTGAGGGATCGAGCACCACGAAATTGCAGCCCGCGAGGAGGGCCGCAAGGGGCAGAAGGAGAATGAGACGGAAACGGCTCACGGGGGCACCTGCGTGCAGAGTCTGAGTGTCGCGAGGACAGCTAGGTGCAGCGCACCATCCGGGACATTGGACAATTTGCCCAATGCCAAGCCGCCGCAGTCCGGGTGATGTAGGGTCACGCGTGCAGCGTCACCTGTTTTGTGCTGCACCACAGCACACCTGATCCCGCTACCCGGTGCGAGAATAATGGCGCAGACCACCACCCTCGAACGCGATGCCACGCAGATCCATGCCGACAAGGGCCATGTCGACCCCGGCGAGATCGCCGTCGGCGTGGTGATCGGGCGGACTTCCGAATTCTTCGACTTCTTCGTCTATGCCATCGCGTCGGTGATCGTGTTCCCGCGCCTGGTGTTCCCGGATGTCGATCCGCTGACCGGCACGATCTATTCGTTCGCCATCTTCTCTCTGGCGTTCATCGCGCGGCCGTTCGGCACCGCCCTGTTCCTCGCCATCGACCGTGCCTATGGCCGCAGCGCCAAGCTGACCGCCGCGCTGTTTCTCCTGGGAACATCGACGGTTGCCCTCGCCTTCCTGCCCAGCCGCGAGCAGATCGGCGTCTCTGTCGTTTGGCTGCTTGCCGCCTTCCGCATCATGCAGGGCCTTGCCTGGGGCGGCGCATGGGACGGGCTCGCCCCGCTCCTGTCGCTCAATGCGCCGGAGGGTCGTCGCGGCTGGTACGCCATGCTGCCGCAGCTCGGCGCGCCCATCGGCCTCATCATCGCCGCCGCGCTGTTCGCCTTCTTCGCGGGCAACCTGTCGGCCGAGGATTTCTACACCTGGGGCTGGCGCTACCCGTTCTTCGTGGCCTTCGCCATCAATGTGGTGGCGCTGTTCGCCCGCCTGCGCATGGCGGTCACGCCGGAATATGACCAGCTCTTCCGCCAGGGCGAACTGGAGCCGGCGCCCGTGGGAGAAACCATCAAGGCCCATGGTCGCGGCATCGTGATCGGCGCGTTTGCCCCGCTTGCGACCTTCGCCCTGTTCCACATGGTCACCGTCTTCCCGCTGTCCTGGGTGTATCTGTTCACCACGGAGCGGCCCACGCGCTTCCTGCTGATCGAGGCATTCGCCGCGGCCATCGG
>NCCY01000081.1 GCA_002279855.1 Rhizobiales bacterium 12-68-15 | reverse complement strand
TGCGCAGCACGGGGTCGATGGAGCGCCCGTCGGCGCCCACCTGCTCCAGCAGGTGGCTCCAGTCCTCCATGTGGTCGGCAACCAGATGGATCACGCGGCTCTCGTTCTGGAGCCGCCCGGTCACGCAGATCAGGCGGGCGCCCATGACCACGGGGCGATAGGTCTCGAACACGCGCGGCCAGACGATCACATTGGCCCAGGCGTCCTCGTCCTCCATGGTCATGAAGATCACCCCGCTGGCGGTGCCCGGCCGCTGGCGCACCAGGACCAGGCCGGCAAGCCTCAGCTTGCGCCCGCTGGGCAGGGCGGCAAGCCGGTTGGCGGGCGTGATGCCCCGCCGCTCCAGCTCCGGCCGCAGGAAGGCGAGGGGGTGGTTCTTCAGGGACAGCTTGAGATGCCGGTAGTCGGCGATCACCTGCGCGCCCGGCGGCAGGCGGGGCAGGTCCACGTCCGGCTCGCGCACCGTGCCGGCGGCGCGGAACAGGGGCAGGTCGTCCTTGTCGCCGCTGCGGCGCAGGCCGCGCACGGCCCAGAGGGCGGCCCGCCGGTCGAGCCCCAGCGAGCGGAAGGCATCCGCATCGGCAAGCTGCTCCAGCGTCGCCGGGGCAAGCCCGGTCCGCAGCCACAGGTCGCGCACGCTGTCATATCCGTCCGCCCGCAGGGCCGCGATGCGCTGTCCGTCCGTCTGCCGCAGGCCCGTCACCTGGCGCAGGCCGAGGCGCACCGCATGGGTGCTCCACAGGTCGTCCGCCATCTCGCCATGGCGGGGATGTAGCCGGCGGGCGGCACCGCCCGGCGTGTCCGGTTCGAGGGCATGGTCCCAGTGGGAGGCGTTCACATCCACCGGGCGGACCTCCACGCCATGCTCGCGGGCATCCCGCACCAGCTGCGCAGGCTGGTAGAAGCCGAGCGGCCACGCATTCAGCATCCCGGCGAGAAACACATCCGGATAGCGGCACTTGATCCAGGCCGAGCAATAGACCAGCAAGGCGAAGCTTTCCGCATGGGAGCGGGGAAAGCCGTAGGAGCCGAAGCCCTCGATCTGCTTCCACAGGCTCTGGGCGAAATCCGGCGTATAGCCCTTCGCCACCATGCCCCGGATGAGCTTGTCGTGGAACGTGCCGATGGTGCCCACCCGCTTGAAGGTGGCCATGGCGCGCCGCAGCTGGTCGGCCTCTTCCGCCGAGAAACCCGCGCCCACCATGGCGATCTGCATGGCCTGTTCCTGGAACAGCGGCACCCCCAGCGTGCCCTCCAGCACCTCCCGCAATTCCTCCGAGGGATAGACCACCGGCTCCAGCCCCTGCTTGCGGCGCAGATAGGGATGGACCATGCCGCCCTGGATGGGGCCGGGGCGCACGATGGCCACTTCCACCACGATGTCGTCGAGGCATTTCGGCTTGAGGCGGGGCAGCATGGTCTGCTGCGCCCGGCTCTCCACCTGGAAGACGCCCACCGAATCCGCCCGCTGGAGCATGGCATAGACGCGGGGATCGTCCTGCGTGCGGTCCACGTCGCTCACCACGCGGTAGCTCTTGCCGTAATGGGCCTTCAGCAGGTCAAAGCATTTGCGCAGGGCGGTGAGCATGCCGAGGGCGAGCACGTCCACCTTCAGCAGGCCCACCGTTTCGAGGTCGTCCTTGTTCCATTCGATGATCGGCCGCTCCTCCATGGCCGAGCGGGTGAGGGGCACGGTCTCGTCCAGCCGGTCATGGGTGATGACCATGCCGCCCACATGCTGGGAGAGATGGCGCGGAAAGCCCATCAGGTCGCGGCTGAGGGCGAGGACATGGGCGAGGCGCGGATCGCCGGCATCGAGCCCTAGCCGCGCCACCTCGCTCGGCTTCACCCCCTGGGAGGACCAGCCCCAGACGGAGCCGGCGAGCGCGGCGAGCGTGTCCTCCGAGAGGCCGAACACCTTGCCCACCTCCCGCACGGCGGACCGGGTGCGGTAGCTGATGGCGGTTGCGGCCAGCCCCGCATGGGCGGCGCCGTAGCGCGCATAGATGAACTGCAGCACCTCGCCCCGCCGCTCATGCTCGAAATCGATGTCGATGTCCGGCGGCTCCTGCCGGCTTCTGGAAATGAAGCGCTCGAACAGCAGCGAGGATTTCATGGGATCGACCTCGGTCAGGCCGAGGCAGAAGCAGACCGCGGAATTGGCCGCCGAGCCGCGTCCCTGGCACAGGATGCCCCGGCCCCGCGCGAAGCGGACGATCTCGTCCACGGTGAGGAAATAGGGCGCGTAGTCCAGTTCCGCGATGAGGGCGAGTTCGTGCACGAGGGCGCTGCGCACCTTGTGCGGAACGCCGTCGGGATAGCGCCGCGCCGCGCCCGCCCAGGCATGGGCGTGCAGCGCCTCCTGCGGGCTGGCATGACCGTCCCGCGCCTCGCGGGGATAGCTCGGCTTCAGGTCATCCAGCGAGAAGGCGAGGCGTGCGGCGAAGGCCGCCGTCTGCTCCAGCGCCTCGGGCGCGGCGCGGAACAGGCGGGCCATCTCGCGCGGGGGCTTCAGGTGCCGCTCGGCATTGGCTTCCAGCCGCCGCCCCGCCGCATCCAGGGTGGTGTGGGTGCGGATGCAGGTGAGGATGTCCTGCAACGGCCGCCGTTCGGGCGCGTGATAGACCACATCGCCCACGGCGAGGAGGGGAATGCCGGCCTCCCGTCCCGCCTGCGCCAGCCGGGCGAGGCGCCGCCCGTCATCGCCCCGGCGCGGCATGGCGGCAGCGAGCCAGAGCCGGTCTCCCGCCGCCGCCCTGAGGGTGGCGAGGAAATCGGCAAACGCATCCGGCAGCCGGCGCGGCGGCAGCACGGCGAGGCACAGTCCCTCCTGCCAGTGCAGGAGATCGTCGCGGGTGAGCACGCAATCGCCCTTCTCCGCCCGCATGTTGCCGGTGGTGAGCAGGCGGCAGAGGCGGCCATAGGCGGCGCGGTCCTGCGGATAGGCGAGGATGTCCGGCGTGCCGTCGCGGAACACCAGTCGCGCGCCCACCTTCAGGCGGAAGTCGGGCGCCTCGTCCCGGATCGCCTTCATCTGGGCATGGGCCCGCACCACGCCGGCAAGGGTGTTGCGGTCGGCGATGCCGATGCCGGCATGGCCGATGTCCCGTGCCGCCAGCACATATTCCTCCGGGTGCGAGCCGCCGTGCAGGAAGGAGAAATTGGTGGTGGTGGCCAGTTCCACATAAGGCGGCGGGGGCGGCGCGGCTGCCCGGCCTGTGCCGCCGAAGGCGACCGGAATGGGGGGCGCGCTCATCCGAACAGCCCGTGCACATACCAGGCGGGATGCTGCACCTCGGTGCCGAACAGGCCGGCGCGGAACAGCCAGAACCGCCGCCCCTCGGTGGTCTCGATGCGGAAATAGTCGCGGGTGGGGCTGAAACCCTCCTCCCGCCACCAGGGCGCGGCGATCCGCTCCGGTCCCTCCGCCGCCGCCACATGATGGACGAGGCGGCGCCAGCGGAAGCGGGTGGGCGGGCCATCGGGCACCTCGGCCACCGCCTCGACGGGCTCGGGGCGGGCGAACAGGCGGGGCGGGCGGGACGGGCCGACCATGTCCCCCTCGGGCAGGAGGGGAGCCGCCAGCCGGACGGGATCAAAGGCCCGGCGCACGCTTTGCGCCGGCGCCAGCCGGCAGGCCTCTTCCGGCACATGTGCGTCCACCGCGAGCGGAACCAGGACCTGCCCCGGCCCCAGCCGGGCGGCGAGCCGGTCCACCAGCGCGGCGAGGGCGAGGTCCGCCTCGCGCGCGGTGTCGAAATCCTCCTGGCTTGGCGCCAGCGGCTCGGTGAGCGGCACCGACAGCCGCACGAGATCGAAGCCGAAGCCCGGATCGAGGCTGCCGATGGTCGCCACCTTCTCCGCGAACAGGCGGCGCATGAAGGCGGGATCGCGCACTGGCCGTCCGCTGCCCACCGACAGGCGGGTCACCGTCCCGTCCACCCGGAACAGCGCCAGATCCATCCGCCGCGCACCGAGGCCGTGGCGCTCCAGCGCGGCCGCCAGCGTGCCGGAGAGATGCAGCACGAGGCCCAGCACGTCCTCCACCCGCTCCACCGGGTCGGCGAGCGGCTTCTCCGCGCTGAAGCGGGGCGGGGGCTCGCGGTGGACGAAGGCATTGCGCCGGACGCCCGTCGCCGCATCGAGCCGGTCCAGCAGCTCGGCGCCGAAGCGGGCCGCCAGCGGCGCGCGGGGCTTGCCGGCAAGGTCGCCCATGTGAAGGAAGCCCAGCCGGGAGAGGGCGGCCAGAAGGGCGGGCGGCAGGCGCAGCGCGGCAAGGGGCAGGGGGGCGAGGAGATGGGCAAGGTCGCCCCCGGCTGGAACGATGGTGCCCCGCCGGCCGGAGAAGCGCGCCAGAGCGGCGGCGGCCTCGGGGGTTCCGGCGATGGCGCCACGGGCGGAGAAGCCGGTGGCGGCGGTGCGGGCGAGAAGGTCGCGCAGCAGCCCGGCCTCCCCGCCGAACAGATGGGCGCAGCCGGAAATGTCCAGCAGCAGGCCGTCGGGCGCATCAAGGCCGAGCAGCGGCGTATAGCGCTCGCAGGCATCGGCCAGCGCCGCAAGGGCGCGCGCATCCGCCTCCGGCGCGTGTTCCGCCACATCGATGTCCGGATGGCGGGCCCGCGCATCGGCCAGCGGCAGGCCGGCCGAGAGGCCGAGGCGGGCGGCGGGGCGGTTGAGGGCGGCAAGGCGCAGGGCGCCTTTCTCCGGTGCCACCGTCACGCGGGGCCGCGCCCGGACCTCAGCGGGCGCGGCGCGTTCGAGGCGGTCCGTGGACAGCCGCTCCAGCCACAGGCTGAGATAGCGCCGTTCCTCCGGCGGGGGCGTGAAGGGGGGCGGCCGGGTGGTCGTGTCCAGTCTGGTCGTGGGCAGTCCGGTCATGGGCAGGCCACCCCTCGGTGCGGTCTGCTTCGGTCTCCTGCGCAAGGCATCCGTCGCGCAGCACGAACTGCCACCGGCCCGGCGGGCCGCTGTGGTTGCGCACCAGATCCGCCGCAAGGCCCGCCGCCCCGAGCCCGCCCCAGGCGTCGGGCCGGCCGGGAGCCGGCGCGACGCGCCAGCGGGTCTGTGCCGCGCAGGGGGCGGGGTCGGGCTTCGGCCGCAGCAGCAGGCCCAGCCCCCCGCCGGCCTGCGCGGCCAGAGACAGGCGCCGCGTTGCGGTCAGCGCATCCGGAAGACGGCTGGCGATTTCGCCCATGACCACGGACAGGCCGGTACATTTCAATCCCTCTTCCATCACCAGCAGGGCCTCCTCGGCCCTGCGCACCTGCACCAGAATCACCGCCCCTTCGGGCAGTCCGGCCTCCGCGAGGCCCGGCCCGTACAGCCGCCCGCCCTCCAGCCCCGCCAGATCCTGCTGCACCACCAGCACCGGCCGCCGTCGCATCCGGGCCGCACGCACCGCCAGCGCGAGGCCGAAGGCGGTAACGGTGCCTTCGAGGCCCGCCGCCTGCCCGGCCACCTCGTGCAGGCTTTCCCAGGCCAGCCCGCCCCCCAGCGCCTGGTCGAGGGCAGGCAGGCCGAGGGGCATCCAGCGCAGGCCGACCCCCTCGGCGGGCCGGCCTGCGCCGCCCGCTTCGATGGCGGCAATGCGACGCCGGAGCCCTTCGAGCCCGGCCGAGCCGAAAGGTGACATGGCAACCTACCAATGTTCTATATTTGTTCTTATTGATTCCGGACTCTGCCCCGGGAGTCAAGCAGTGCAGGCGATGGCTGTACCGTGGATGTCGCACAGCCGAGGCGATCTTCGCTTCGGGCGTTTTGGTCCTTGGCCAAAGGCTGTCATTAACTTATGGAGTATAAGACTTCGGGCTCGTGGCGTCCTGGGCGGAGCAGGCGTTGGCGCTGGCATGATCCCGAAGGTAAAGCGCAACCCGCGAATGGAGGGGTCGGGCGCCGGGGGGCGACAAGGCATCTTTTGATGATCGACCTGCACAGTCATATTCTGCCGGGAATCGACGATGGCGCGCAGGATGACGCCGTCTCACTGGACATGGCCCGCCGCTATGTGGCGCAGGGTGTCCGGGCGGTGGCCTGCACACCCCATATCCTTCCTGGCGTCTATCATAATACCGGCGAGAGCATTCGCGCCGCCGTGGCCCGCCTTCAGGCCCGTCTCGAAGACGAGGGCATCCCCCTCTATCTGACCACGGGCGCGGACAATCATGTGGTGGCCGACTTCGTGCCCGGCCTCAAGGCAGGACGGCTCCTGACGCTCGGCGATACCCGCTACGTGCTCGTTGAGCCGCCGCACAACATGGTGCCGCCGCGCTTTGACGATCTTGTGTTCGGCATTCTGCTGGCGGGCTATGTGCCCATCATCACCCATCCCGAGCGGCTCAAATGGATCGAGGGCGCCTATGACCTCATCTGTCGCCTGTCCGATCGCGGGGTGTGGATGCAGGTGACGGCGGGCTCCCTCTCCGGCCGTTTCGGCCGGCGTCCGCAATATTGGGCGGAGCGCATGGTCAGCGAGGGGCAAGTCCAGATTCTCGCGACGGATGCCCATGATGCGCACCGTCGCCCGCCGGATCTCGACCAGGGTTTCAGGGCTGCCGAACGTTTTGTGGGAACGGAAGAAGCCGCACAGATGGTCTCGGGTCGCCCATCATATATATTGCATGACTATTCTCCTGCGGAATGCGCGCCCATCTGCGTCAACCCGCCGGAAGAACTTCGTGGAGAAGGTACGGGCGATGCTCAAGTTTCTCGGGTCGGTGATGCTGGCGGTCTTGTTGGCAGGCTGCGCCGGCTCCTCTCAAGATAGCGCCTCGTCGTCCTTCGCCTCCTCGGGCGCGGAACAGTCCGGCTCGCAGTCTGCCTCGGGCTTTGCGCCGACCGTATCGGCGGAGGCGGGCAAGCTGGTGCCCAGCACGCTCGTGTCCGCGTCCGTCGAGCAGCGTATTCCGGGCAGCGCGGTCTACAATATCGGGCCGTTCGACGTGCTCGAAATCACCGTCTTCAAGGTTCCGGACCTCAGCAAGATCGTGCAGGTGTCCGAGGATGGCCGGTTCAGCTATCCGCTGGTGGGTGAGGTCAAGGCGAGCGGGCGCACCGCCGCCCAGATCGAGAAGGACCTCGCCAAGCAGCTTGGCGAGAAATATCTGCGCAATCCCCAGGTCACGGTGTTCGTCAAGGAATATAACAGCCAGCGCGTGACGGTGGACGGCGCAGTCAAGAAGCCCGGCGTCTATCCCATGCGGGGCAATATGAGCCTGATCCAGGCCATTGCCATGTCGGAAGGTCTGGATTCCCTCTCGGAGGGAACCGTAATCATCTTCCGCCAGATCGACGGGCGACAGGCGGCGGCGCGGTTCAATCTCAACGACGTGCGTCAGGGGAAGATCGACAATCCCCAGCTTGCGGCCGGTGATATCGTGATGGTGCCGACCTCGGAGGCCAAGGAAAACCTTCAGAACGTTCTCAAGGTGCTGCCCATCGTCAGCGCCTTCGCCTGGTTGTGATGGGTCGGGCGGTTCGGATATAAGGGCGGCGTGATGCAGGACACTGTTGCGGATAACGAGCGCCAGCAGCCGGGTGGGCGGAATGTTCCCGTCCCGGCGGCGGATCCGCGCGCCCTGCCCCTGGTGCGCGACAGCTATGGCGCGGGAAGCTACGGCACCAGCGACTTCCGCGAGGAGGGGTCCGACCTTGCCGCCACCATCCGGCGGTTCATCGGCATCGCGCTCAAGTGGCATCGCCTGATTCTCGGCGTCGCCGGCGTGTTCCTGGTGATGGGGGCCATCTACGCCTTCCTATCGACGCCGCTCTACACCGCCAATGTCCGCATCCAGATCGACCGCGAGCCGGGCAAGATCGTGGAAGGCGGCATCTCCTCGCCGATGGAGACGGGGGGCGTCGAGTTCCAGCGCACCCAGCATGAATTGCTGCGCAGCCGCGGCATGTCCGAGCGCGTGGTGGCCGCCAGCGGGCTCGATCAGGATCCCGAATTCCTCAAGCCGACGCCCTCGCTGATGGGCCGTCTGTTCGGGATGTTCTCCTTCCGCTCCGCCTCCACCCCGACCGAGCAGGACGAACTGGACGAGCGCCAGCAGCAGGCGAACCGCATGCAGGCCGCCGGGCTGGTCCGTTCCGGCATCAAGATCAATCCCGTCACCGGCTCCCGTCTGGTGGACATTTCCTATACCGGCCCGAGCCCGCAACGCGCCGCGCAGGTGGCCAATGCCTATGCCGACGCCTATATCGCCGCCAATCTGGACCGGCGCTTCGAGGCCAATTCCTATGCCAAGGTCTTCCTTGAGGACCAGCTGAAGCAGCTCAAGCTGCGCCTTGAGGAATCCGAAAAGGCCATGCTCGACTTCGCCGAGCGCGAGAACATGGTCGAGACCGGCGACAAGCAGTCCATCGCGGAAACCAATCTTGCCGCCGCCAACTCGGCGCTGGGCGTGCTCATCAGCAGCCGTATCCAGGCGGAGCAGGCGTGGAAGCAGGTGGACCAGACCCCCTCCACCAGCCTCCAGCAGATTCTGAACAACAAGGTCATCGAAGGGCTGCGCATCCAGCGCAATGACCTGAAGCGCGACTACGAGCAGAAGCTCGAGACCTTCAAGCCCAATTATCCGGAGATGGTGGAGCTCTCCAGCAAGATCGCGGCCGTGGACAAGCAGATCGCGGTGGAGGTGGACACCGTGCGCAAGTCGCTGCGGGCTGCCTACGAGAACGGGCTCGACCAGGAGCAGCAGATGACCACGCGGATCGAGCATCTGCGCGATCTGGTCCTCGACCTCCAGAAGAAGAGCATCCGCTACGGCATCCTCAAGCGCGAGGTCGAGTCCAACCGCAACCTCTACAACAACCTGTTGCAGCGCTATAAGGAAGTCGATGTCGCCAGCGGTGTCGGCACCAACAACGTCTTCATCGTGGACCGCGCCCTGCCGCCGGGGGGGCCGTCCCATCCGCAGTTCATGAAGATCGTGATCGCCTCCTGCATGGCCGGCCTGATGGCCGGGCTGGCGGGTGCCTTCCTCATCGAACTTCTGGATGACCGCATCCGCTCTCCCGACGACATCGAGAAGAATTTCGGCCTGCCGGTGCTGGGGCTCGTCCCCGCCACGGAGCTGGAAGGCGGCCTGATGACCGAACTGGCAAATCCACGATCGCCGATCGCGGAAGCCTATCGCTCGCTCGCCACCTCCCTTCAGTTCTCCACCCAGAATGGCCTGCCGCGCTCGCTGGTGGTCACCAGCGCCGGGCCGTCCGAAGGCAAGTCCTCCACCGCCATTGCGCTCGCCCGCCATTTCGCGGTCACCGGCAAGACAGTGCTGCTGGTGGATGCCGACCTGCGCAAGCCCTCGCTGCACGACAAGATGGGCCATTCGAACGCGGTCGGCTCTTCCAACTACCTGACCGGCATGTGCCCGATCCAGGACGTGATCCAGGATACGGACGTGCCCAATCTCTGGCTCATCGCCTCCGGGCCGATCCCGCCAAACGCCGCCGACCTGCTCAGCGGGCCGCATGTCTATTCGCTGATCTCCGTCGGGCTTGAGATGTTCGACATCGTGATCATCGACAGCCCGCCCATGCTCGGCCTTGCGGACGCCCAGCTTCTCGGCGCGGCCGCCTCCGGCACCATCTTCGTGGTGGGCGCGGGGCAGGCCCGCCGGGGCATGATCCGGGGCGCGCTCAACCGCCTGCAG
>NCCY01000363.1 GCA_002279855.1 Rhizobiales bacterium 12-68-15 | reverse complement strand
GTTCCTGCGCGACATGGACCTCGTGAAGCGCGAGGAATTCGAGGTGGTCAAGGACATGGTCTCCGCCGCCCGGCTGGAGAACGAGCGCCTCGCCGCCCGTCTTGCCGAGCTTGAGGCCCGCATCGCCGCCCAGACCCCGGCCGCCCAGACCCCGGCCGATGCTGCGCCCGCCGCCGACGCCTCCTGAGCGCATTTTGGAACGCGCCGCTCAGCTCGGGCGGCCCGATGCGCGCGAGATGGACCCGGAACCGGCCCCTGCGCGTTCCATGCAACAGGTGTGGGGAAAGCGGCCCCCGCCTCAATATGTCGTAGTCGCTCTTCGTTGCGGCTCGATATAGTGGATAAGTGGCGATTCGGAGCCGTATCGTCGCGCAAGGCGCGACGGGGCGCAGCTCGCCACGGCACACCGGCCCCAGGGGGCGGTGAAGCCGCCGGTACGCTGCGTCGCGCAACCTCCAAGCCGGCAACAGAAGGGTCGGCTTCGAGAAACAGAGTGCCGTAGAGTGCCGCGTTCGACCGTCTCCGCGTCCCTCAAACCGCGAGGTCGAGGCATGTCTCTGATTGACATCGAAGTCGAGGCTCCGGCCAACCCCGTGGACCTCGTCGAACGGCTCGCCGCCGTGCATGACTGGTCCTTCGAGCGCTCCGACGAGGACGAGATCACCCTGTCCCTCAACAGCCGCTGGACCGACTGTCACGTCTCCTTCCAGTGGATGGACGAGATCGAGGCCCTGCACGTTGCCTGTGCCTTCGACTTCAAGGTGCCGGACAGCCGCCGTGTCGAGGTGCTGAAGCTGCTCTCGCGCATCAACGAGCAGATGTGGCTCGGCCATTTCGACCTGTGGGAGCAGGAAGGGGTGATCATGTTCCGCCACGCCCTCGTGCTCGCGGGCGGCGCCACCGCGTCCGACCGGCAGTGCGAGGCCATCCTTGATGCCGCCATGGATGCGGTGGAGCGCTACTATCCCGCGTTCCAGTTCGTGGTCTGGGCCGGCAAGACGGCGAGCGAAGCCATGGAGACGGCGCTTTTCGAGACGGTCGGAGAGGCCTAAGAAGGAGCCTGTTCATTCTCGCGCGCGGGATGCCCCGGTGTCCCGCGCCGCCAAGCAGGCTTTTCCATGTCCGTGAATCTTCTTGAGACGCTGAACGGCCCCGTCGTGCTTGTGGGGGCCGGCAAGATGGGCGGCGCCATGCTTGAGGGCTGGCTCAAGCTGGACCTTCCGCCCGCGCAGATCGTGGTGCTCGATCCCAACATGCGGGACGAGATGGCGCTTGAACTCTCGTCGGTCGGCGCGCGCCCCAATCCGGAGATCGATGCCATCGGCACCCCCGCCGTGGTGGTGGTGGCCGTGAAGCCGCAGGTGGCGCCCGTGGTGCTCGCCACCATCCGCGCGCTGGTCGCGCCGGAAACGCTGGTGGTGTCGATCATGGCCGGCCGCACGCTGGATTTCCTCGGCGAGGCCCTGCCCCACGGCACGTCCATCGTGCGCACCATTCCCAATACGCCCGCCGCCATCGGCAAGGGCATCACCGTTGCCGTTCCCAACCGGCATGCAGGCGAGGACGCGCGGGCGCTGACCGATGCGCTGCTGTCCGGCCTCGGGCCGGTGGAGTGGATTTCCGACGAGAGCCTGATGGACGCGGCCACCGCCGTCTCCGGCTCGGGCCCGGCCTATGTGTTCCTGCTGGCGGAGGCGCTGGCGGCAGCGGGCGCGGCAGCCGGCCTGCCCGCCGATCTCGCCACCCGCATCGCCCGCGCCACGGTGGCCGGGTCCGGCGCGCTGATGCAGGAATCCGGCACCGATGCCGGCACCCTGCGCGAGAACGTCACCTCGCCGGCCGGCACCACGGCTGCGGCGCTCGCCATCCTGATGGACCCCGCGCGCGGCTTCGGCGCGCTGCTGGAGGAGGCGGTGGCCGCCGCCACTGCCCGCTCGCGCGAACTGGCTCGCTGAGAAAGGGCCCCGATCCCTGACCGGGGCGCGGCGGGTGCGACCAGACCGCACCGCCACCTGAAGAGGGAACACGGCATGGCTTCGCAGACCATTCGGGACGCCTGCATCCGCGCCTTTCTCGACCTTCTGGCGCAGCGGCCCTTCGAGCGGATCTCCCTGTCCGATGTGGCCGCCCATGCCGGCGTCGCCCTCAGCGAGATGCGGGCGGAGTTTTCGACCCCCTTCGACCTGCTCGACGGCTTCATGCGCCAGACCGACCGTCAGGTGCTGTCGGAGGGCACGCCGGAAGACGGCATCGACCTGGAGGAACCCGCCCGGGAGCGGCTGTTCGAGGTGCTGATGCGCCGGCTGGACGCCCTGGAGCCGCACCGGGACGCCGTGGCCTCGCTCGCCCGCAGCGCGCGGCGCGATCCGCGCCTCGCCTTGGCGCTGTTCACCGGCTCGGTGCGGGCGCAGCGCTGGATGCTGGCCGCCGCCGGCATCGATGCGACCGGGCTGGAGGGCGACCTGCGCGCCCGTGGCCTCGCCGTTCTGTTCACCCGCCTCGTGGAGGTCTGGCTGAAGGACGAGGATCCCGGCCTGTCCCGCACCATGGCGCAGAGACGGCGGACCTTAACCCTCCATTGTGATTTGCGGCGAGCTTGGGGCACATCCATGCGGCGGGCGCTTGGCTGCCGCCCGCCCTCCTCGCCATGCGCAATCCGCATCCGGGCTAAATGGGTTAGAAAACAGCAGGATCGTATACACGACGCCGAGCCCCCTGCCTCCGGAGCAGCGTGATGTCCCAGTTCACCACCATGCGCGGCATCTTTGCCATGCTCGCCGCCATGGTGATGTTCATCACCAACGACATGTTCCTGAAGCTGGCCCTGAGCGAACTGCCGCTCGGGCAGGTGGTGAGCCTGCGCTCGGCGGCCGGCGCGCTCGTTCTGCTGGCGGTGATTATTGCCAATGGCGAGGCGCGGCTGATCCGCACCGCCGTGCACCGGCGGGTGGCCATGCGCTCGGGCCTCGATGCGCTGACCACCTTCACCTATGTGCTCGGCCTGAGCATGCTCCCCATCTCCACCGCGACCACCATCTATATGGCGGCCCCGCTCCTCACCACCGCGCTGGCGGTGCCGCTGCTGGGCGAGAAGGTCAATGGCAAGCGTTGGATGGCCATTCTGGTGGGCTTTTCCGGCGCGGTGATCGTCACGCGCCCCGCCCCCGACACCTTTGACATGTTCGCCCTGCTGCCGCTGGCGGCGGCGCTGTGCGGCTCGCTGCGCGACATCTCCACCCGTGGCATTCCCATGGTGGTGCCCGGCGCGGTGGTCGCCTTCTCCACCGCAGTCGGGCTGACCGTGGGCAGCAGCGTCTTCGCCCTGTGGGAAACCTGGCGGGTGCCGGACCTGTTTCCCGCCTTGTGCATCGTCGGCTCCGGCGTGACCTTCGCGCTCGGCAACGTGCTGATGATCTATGCCTTCCGCAACGCCCCCGTGGCCGCCATCTCGCCGCTGCGCTACGTGCTGGTGCCGTGCTCGCTGTTCTACGGCTATGTGATCTTCTCCCATGTGCCGGACATCTGGGGCATTTCGGGCACCATCCTGGTGGTGGGCGCGGGCCTATATGCCATCCGGCAGGAGGCCGTGCGCGGCCGGGACGAGGCGCGGGCACGGGCTGCCGCCGCTGCCCGCGCGCCCTCCGGCGCCGCCATGCCGGCGGCCGTCGCCTGCTCGCCGCCCAAATCCTGAGGCCCAAGCCCTGACCGTATTGCCGACGGTCTATTCGTAGGCCAGCGCCGCCACCGGATCGAGGGTCGCGGCCTTGCGCGCCGGCAGATAGCCGAACAGCAGGCCGGTCAGGAAGGCACAGCCGAAGGCGAGAAGCGGCGGACCTGCGGTGAAGATGACCAGCGCGCCGAGATGCTGGAGCAGCAAGGCGACGCCAAGCCCCAGCAGCACGCCCGCAAGCCCGCCGGTGCCGCAGATCACCAGCGCCTCGGTGTTGAACTGGAGCATGATGTTGGCGCGCCGCGCGCCGGTCGCCATGCG
>NCCY01000080.1 GCA_002279855.1 Rhizobiales bacterium 12-68-15 | reverse complement strand
GACGTGGACGGCTTCCATGTGGTGAATGCGGGCCGCCTCGCGGTTGGGCTCGATGCGCTGGTGCCGTGCACGCCGCTCGGATGCATCATTCTCCTCAAGCGGGCGCTCGGCTCCCTCGCCGGCCTCAAGGCCGTGGTGGTGGGCCGCTCCAACATCGTGGGCAAGCCGGCGGCGCAGCTTCTGCTGAAAGAGGACTGCACCGTCACCATCGCCCATTCACGCACCCGCGACCTGCCGGCCGAATGCCGCACCGCCGACATCCTGATCGCAGCCGTGGGGCGCCCGGAAATGGTGCGTGGCGACTGGATCAAGCCCGGCGCCACGGTCATCGACGTGGGCATCAACCGTATCGCCAAGCCGGACGGCAAGACCCGCCTTGTGGGCGACGTGGCCTTTGCGGAGGCCCAGGGCGTGGCTGGGCTCATTACGCCCGTTCCCGGCGGTGTCGGCCCCATGACCATCGCCTGCCTGCTGCAGAACACGCTGAC
This sequence comes from Rhizobiales bacterium 12-68-15, assembly GCA_002279855.1. GTDB lineage: Bacteria > Pseudomonadota > Alphaproteobacteria > Rhizobiales > Xanthobacteraceae > Aquabacter. The sequence goes on along the minus strand of NCCY01000080.1, from coordinate 9,599 downwards.
GGCCGCAAAGCGCCAGATGGGGTGAGAGAAGCGTTGCAGGGCGCGCGGTTGTTGTCTCATATGATCCTTGCGGCACCTTCACCTTGAGCGCGGAGCGCGGTCAAATGCGGGCGTGCTGCACCCGCTCAGTCTGACGAAGAGGTCCGCGTCCTTGCCCCTTCTGTCGCCGTCCCACGCCTGCGATGTCGGAGCCGCCAGACCGAACCTTGTCCCCTTGTGCCGGATGGCCTGCGATCTTCTCGGCGTCTCGCTGGCCTGCATCTGGCACGGTGGCGAGGGCTGGGCAGGCGGCCCCGCCGCTCCGGGCCTGCCGGCGGACTTACCCGCTCCGCCTTCATTTTACCCGGAGGGTGAGGCCGTGACCGTGGTGCGCGACGCGCACGAGGATGCGGCCCTTTGCGGATCCCCCTGGGTCACCAGCGCACCGCATCTGTGTTTCCTTGCCGCCCTAGCTCCACAGACTGCGGGTGGGGCGCTGGTGATGATCGGCGACCTTGGCCCGCGTGACCTGACGCCCGATGACCTCCGGCGGCTGCGCGACATCGCGGCGATGGCGGATCAGACGCTGCGGCTTGCGGATCAGGCCCGCCACGCGACGCTTCGGGAGCGGGAGTTCCGCATCCTCGCGGAGACCTCCACCGACACCATCGTGCGGGGAAATATGGAGGGTGTGCGTCTTTACATCTCGCCCTCCGTTCGCGCGCTGCTGGGGTATGAGCCGGAAGAGCTGATCGGACGGCGCGCGTCGGACATCGTTCACCCGGATGATGCCGTCCCGTTCGGCGCGCTGATCGGCCAGATCCGGGCCGGCACCCTGGATGTTGGCCTGATCGAGGTCCGTCAGCGCCACAAGGATGGTCGGTGGGTTTGGATGGAGGCCTCCGTCAGGCTGACCTATGAGCCCCTCACCGGCGTTCCGGATGGCTATGTGGCATCGGTCCGCGACATCCAGCGCCGCAAGCAGGCCGAGGATCACCTGACCTTCCTCGCCTCCCACGATGCGCTGACCGGGCTCGCCAACCGCAGCACGTTCGACCGGAAGCTCGCCGACGCGCTGGACCGGTTCCAGGTCGATGGCCAGCCCGTGGCCTTGCTCTGCCTGGACGTCGATCGCTTCAAGCGGATCAACGACACGTACGGGCATCAGGCGGGAGATGCTCTGTTGCGCACCGTCGCCGACCGGCTGCGCGCCGCCATCGGAGACGCCGAAACGGCCGCTCGCCTAGGCGGCGACGAGTTCGCGCTGATCCTGCTGCTGAGGGACCATGATGAAGCGGCATCCTTGCGGCTGCTGGCGACCCAGCTGATCGACGCCATGGCCGAGCCCATCCATTTCGGCGGGCAGGCGATCGCAGCAGGCCTCAGCATCGGCATTGCACTGTCCCCGCGTGACGGCACCGATGCCCACACCCTGCTTTCGAGCGCCGACGCCGCTCTCTACGCCGCCAAGAATTCCGGCCGCAACATGTATCGCTTCGCTGCGGGGGCCCTGGACATCGCGTAAGGCGCGAAAGCGGGACACTGTCCGGCGTCACCGTCTGCGCAGAAGTGCGCTCGGCACGATCTGCGACAGGATCACCCTGCACCGTTCAGGGATCCGCCGCGATCAATTTCCATTGCAAGGGATTTGCTTGGTGAGCCCGTCGGGATTCGAACCCGAGACCCCATGATTAAAAGTCACGTGCTCTACCGGCTGAGCTACGGGCTCACTCAAGGCCGCGTTGGTAGGCCGGCAGCGCCGCAGGGTCAAGGGGCGGTGTGTATAAGTGTGCGGCGCAGCAGGGGCTTGGCCGCAGGCATTGACCGGCCACAGGCGGCAGCGCACCATTCCGGCAAGGAGTCACAGTCCATGCCCGTTATCAACCACATCGCCGAATCCGCCGAAGACCTGACGACGTGGCGCCGGCATCTGCATCGCCATCCCGAGCTGATGTACGACCTGCCCCGCACCGTCGCGTTCGTGGAAGAGCGGCTGCGGGAATTCGGGTGTGACGAGGTGGTGAGCGGAATCGGCCGGTCCGGCGTTGTTGCGGTCATTCGTGGTCGCGAACCGGGGCGCACTGTCGGCCTGCGTGCGGACATGGATGCGCTGCCCGTCACCGAGATCACCGGCGCGGACTATGCGTCCGAGACGCCGGGAAAGATGCACGCCTGCGGGCATGACGGGCACACCACCATGCTGCTCGGGGCCGCCCGGCATCTGGCGGAAACCCGCGCCTTTGCGGGAACGGCCGTGATGGTGTTCCAGCCCGCCGAGGAAGGTGGGGCCGGGGGCAAGGCGATGGTGCAGGACGGCCTCATGGAGCGGTTCGGCATCGAGGAGATCTACGGCATGCACAACCTGCCGGGCCTTCCGGTGGGGCGCTTCGCGTTGCGGCCGGGGCCGATCATGGCGTCGGCGGACTATGTGGAAATTGTCGTGGACGGGCGCGGCGCCCATGCGGCCAAGCCCAACGAGGGCATCGATGTGGTGCTCACCGGCTCCGCCATCGTGATGGCCGTGCAGCAGATCGTGGCGCGCAATCTCGATCCGCTCTCCTCGGGCGTGGTCTCCATCACCAACTTCCATGCCGGCGAGGCGGACAATGTGCTTCCGCCCCGCGCGGTGCTGGTGGGTACCATGCGCAGCCTCGGCGCCGGCATCCGCCAGAAGCTGCGTGATCGCGTCACCGAGGTGGCGACCACCATCGGCGCGGCCTATGGCGCGACGGTGACCGTGAAGATCAAGGAAGGCTATCCCACCACAATCAACCACCCCGCCCAGACGGCGTTCGCCCATGAAGTGGCGAGCGAGATCGTCGGCGAGATGCATGTGGACCCGAATGCCCCGCCGCTGATGGCGGCGGAGGATTTCGCCTACATGCTGGAGGAGCGTCCCGGCGCCTACGTCTTCATCGGCAACGGCGACAGCGCGGGGCTGCACCATCCCGGCTATGACTTCGCGGATGCCGCCTTGCCGTTCGGCGCGTCCTACTGGGTACGGCTGGTGGAGCGGGCGCTACCGCTCCCCTGAGACCGGGCCGGGCGCCACAAGGCGGAAGGTGAGAACCCCTTCCGCTTGCGTCTTCTCTTCCAGCCGGGCGCCGGTCTCGTGGGCAAGGTGGGGAATGTCGATGGCCGACATGGGGTCCGTGCAGCGCACGATGATGCGCGTGCCCCCCGCCGCACGGGCGAGCGCCTTGCGGGTGTGAAGGACGGGCAGGGGGCATTTCAGCCCCCGCAGGTCGAGCAGGATGTCCGCCGGCCCGCCCGTCCCATTCATGTTGCGGCCTGGTCCTTCAGGCGGGCGATGCTTTCCGCGCGACCGAGAACGGTCAGCACGTCGAAGATCGGCGGCGAGGTGGTGCGTCCCGTCAGCGCCGCGCGCAGCGGCTGGGCCACCGCGCCGAGCTTCACGCCGGCCGTCGTGGCATAGGTGCGGACGGCGTCCTCGGTGGCCGCAGCGGTCCACTCCACGGCCTCCAGCAGCGGCACAAGCTTGCCGAGATGGCCGCGCGCCTCCTCGGTCAGCAGGGCGGCGGCCTTGTCCTCGATCGGCAGGGGGCGCTCGGCGAAGATGAATTCGGCGCTGTCCAGCAGCTCCACCAGCGTCTTCGCCCGCTCCTTCAGGCCGGGCATGGCGGCAAGAAGCTGGGCACGACGCTCCTCCGTCATGCGGGCGAGGCGGACCTTGGCGTCGGGCAGGTGGGGGACAAGCATCTCCACCGCCGCCATGAGATCGGCGTCTGACGACGCCCGCATATACTGGCCGTTGAGATTTTCCAGCTTCTGGAAATCGAACCGCGCGGCAGAGCGGCCGACGCGGTCCAGATCGAAGAAGCTGACCATCTCCTCGGTGGAGAACACTTCCTGATCGCCATGGCTCCAGCCGAGCCGGACCAGATAGTTGCGCAGCGCGGCGGGCAGATAGCCCATGTCGCGATAGGCATCCACCCCCAGCGCGCCGTGGCGCTTGGAGAGCTTGGCGCCATCCGGGCCATGGATCAGCGGGATATGGGCCATGGAGGGCACGTCCCAGCCGAGCGCGCGATAGATCTGGGTCTGTCGCGCGGCATTGGTGAGATGGTCGTCGCCCCGGATGATGTTCGTGACGCCCATGTCGTGATCGTCCACCACCACCGCCAGCATATAGGTGGGGTTGCCGTCGGAGCGCAGCAGCACAAGGTCGTCCAGATCCTTGTTCGGGAAGGTCACGGTGCCCTGCACCTGGTCCTCGATCACGGTCACGCCGTCCTGCGGCGCTTTCAGGCGGATCACGGGCTTGCGGTCGGTGGGATATTCGGACGGGTCGCGGTCACGCCAGCGTCCGTCATAGCGCGGCGGGCGGCCTTCCTTGCGGGCGGTCTCGCGCATCTCGTCCAGCTCCGCAGGCGTCGCGAAGCAGGGATAGGCGTTGCCGCGCGCCAGCATCTCTTCCACCGCCTGCCGGTGACGGTCAGCACGGGCGAACTGGTAGACAACATCGCCATCCCAATCGATGCCGATCCATGTCAGCCCCTCGATGATGGCGGCGATGGCTTCCTGTGTGGACCTTTGCCGGTCGGTATCCTCGATGCGCAGCAGCATCCGGCCGCCCTTGGCCCTGGCATAGAGCCAGTTGAACAGGGCCGTGCGCGCGCCGCCGATATGGAGGAAGCCGGTCGGGGAGGGGGCGAAGCGGGTGACGATCTCGGTCATCGGGGTCCGGTCAGGCGGGAGAGAAACGGTCGGCCGCCGGTTCCGTGAAACTGAGGCGGATGCTCGGGCGACCCATGGCGCGCAGGCGGCGCCGATGTAGCATAGGAGACGACCCGAAGGAACGTGCCGGTGGGGGACGATCCGCAGCACAGACATGCAAAGGCGCGTGCCCTCGGCGCCCGCCCCGCTTCCGCGCGCACGGCGGGGTTCGAGCTGTGGCGGGTGCGCGCTGCGCTTCTGAAGCGTCTTGAGAAGGACGTCTCGGTTGAGATCGCCTCCGGACGCCTCGTTCTGTGGCTGCCGGTCCTGTTCGCAACAGGCATCCTCATCTATTTCGCGGCAGAGCAGGAGCCCTCCCTTGTGGCGGGTCTGCTGCTGGCCGGTCTGCTGTCGGCGGGCGCCATGGCCGCCCGCGCACGGCCTGTCACCTTCGCCATCCTCACCGCCTTTGCTGCGCTTGCCTGGGGATTTTCCGTGGCGACGCTGCAGACCGCACGCATCGCCCATCCGGTTATCATGCCGCCGAAGGGAGCGGTGATGTTCACCGGCCATGTAGAGGCGGTGGAGCGCCGGGCCAAGGCCGACCGAATCCTGCTGCGGGTCACCTCCGCCGAGGGGAAGGGGCTGGAAACCGTGCCCGAGCGGGTCCGCCTCTCTCTGCCGAAGGGGACAGCGCCCCCCGTGGGCACCGCCATCAGCCAGCTTGCCCGCCTGCTGCCACCGCTCGCACCCACCGAGCCCGGCGCCTATGACTTCGGACGGGGTCCCTGGTTCCACGGCATCGGGGCCGTCGGCTTCGCGCTCGGAAAGCCGAAGCTGGTGCAGATAGACACCCCCGTCCCGTGGGGTGTCCGCTTCCAGTCGTGGGTCGCGGGCGTGCGGGAGGGCGTCGCCAGGCGCATTCGCCTGGCGTTGTCGGAACCCGCCGCCGGCATCGCCGTGGCGCTGGTGACGGGGGACAGGTCCGGCGTCTCGCCGGAGGTTGAGGAGAGCATGCGCCGCTCCGGCCTCACCCATGTGCTCTCCATCTCCGGCCTCCACATGGCGCTCGTGGCCGGAACGCTGTTCGCGCTGGTCCGGGGGCTGCTGGCGCTGCTGCCCGTCCTCGCCCTGAACTATCCGGTCAAGTCCATCGCCGCCGTCGCGGCACTGGCGGGGAGCGCCTTCTACCTGCTGCTGTCCGGCTACGATGTTCCCGCGCAGCGGTCCTTCATCATGACCGGACTGGTGCTTGCAGGCGTGCTGGTGGGGCGACCGGCGCTCAGCTTGCGCACCGTGGCGGTTGCGGCCTTCATCGTCCTCGCATTGGCGCCGCAGGCGGTGCTGGAGCCGGGCACGCAGATGTCCTTCGCCGCAACCCTCGGGCTCGTTGCCATCTATGAACAGGTGCAGCCGGCACGCGGCTGGCGCCCTCCGGACGGGTTCACGGGACGGCTTGCCTTCAAGCTGGCCATTGCGGTTGCCGGCCTCGCGCTCACCTCCCTTGTGGCGGGACTGGCGACAGCGCCCTTCGGGGCGCACCATTTCCAGCGGCTCGCGCCCTATGGCCTGCTGGCAAACCTCGCTGCCATGCCGGCGGTGTCGTTTCTGGTCATGCCCTTCGGCCTCATCGGGGTGCTGCTGCTGCCGTTCGGCCTTGATGGCCTCGCATGGCCGGTCATGGGGGTGGGCATCGACATCATGACCGCCGTTTCGGACAAGGTGGCCGCGCTGCCGGGCGCCTTGATGCGGGTGGACGGGATCGGCGTCGCGTCCGCCGCCTTCGCGGGGCTCGCTTTGTGTTGCCTGTGCCTCCTGCGCGGGCTTCTGGCTGTCTCCGCCGTCATTCCCGCCGTGCTGGCCATGGCCCTGGCTGGCGCCCCGCAGCGGCCCGATGTGCTGATCGCCCCGGATGCCCGCACTGTGGCGGTGCGGGGAGGGGACGGGCGGCTCTCCGTCGCCGGGGCGGGCAGCAACCGGATGGCGGTGTCGCAATGGCTGTCCCGCGACGCAGATACGCGCGAGCCCAACGATCCATCCCTGAAATCGGGCTTTTCCTGCGATCGCCTCGGATGCGTCGCACCGCTGCCGGGTGGCGGCACCCTGGCCGTGTCGCTGAAGCCGGAGGGGCTGGAGGCGGATTGCCTTGAGGCGCGCCTGCTTGTCACCTCCGCTGACCCGCCCGAAAAATGCCCTGCGAAGGTCTACTCGCCCCGCACCCTCTCCCGCACCGGCGCGGTCGCGCTGTATCGCGACGACGCCGGGTGGCGCGAAACGCCGGCCCGCGACGGCAAGGTGCAGCGCCCGTGGCTGCCTGTGGTCGCCCCGGAGCCGGTGCCGAGTAGCGGCACATCGGATCCCGAGGCGGACGCGCTTCAATGAAAAGCGGGGCGGGCGGCGCGGCTCAGTGGTCTGACGGCTTTTTGTCGGAGAGGGTCTGCTTCAGATAAGGCGGGCGCGGAATATGGGCGTGTGCGGCCCGCAGGGCGGCGGACCAGCGTTCCCGCAGATCGTGGAAATAGGGCTCCCCCGGTTCGATGCGATATTTCAGTTCGGATTCCAGCGTGTCCGGGCACAGCACAAGCACGTCGATGGGCAGGCCCACGCCGAGATTGGACCGCATGGTGGAGTCCATGGAGATGAGGCTCGCCTTCAGCGCTTCGGCGATGTCCATCTCATAATTCACCGCACGGTCCAGCACCGGCTTGCCATATTTGTGCTCGCCGATCTGAAGGAACGGCGTGTCGGTGGTGCATTCGATGAAATTGCCCGCCGAATAGACCATGAACAGACGCAGCGGCCCGCCTGCGATCTGCCCGCCAAGCAGGAAGGACACGTCGAAGCTCACATTGCTCTGTTCCAGCGCGTTGGCGTCCACGGCATGCACCTGCCGGATCGCGCGGCCCACCAACTGGGCCGCCTGGAACATGGTGCGCGCGTCCCGCAGCTGCTGGCGCTCGCCCGCCTCGTGGTCTTCGACCCCCTCGTGCAGCAGGCTGATGACCGACTGGGAGACGGAGAGGTTCCCTGCCGTCGCGATGGCCATCACATAATGGCCGGGCTCCTCAAAAATGTGGAGTTTGCGGAAGGTGGAAATGTTGTCGAGGCCGGCATTGGTGCGCGTATCCGCCACCATGACCAGCCCGTTCCGGACCAACACTCCACAACAATAAGTCATCTCAAATCCCCATCTTCCCGAGCGGTTTATACAAAGCCGCGCCGCATGCCCGCAATCGCCGCATGGTGTCTTTCTCGAAATGCGCCCACGCGGCGGGTGGTCAGTCCTGTTCCTCAGGCGCGTCACCCCGCCGGAAGGGGCCGAGATCGTTCAGGTCATCCCGCATCTGGCGCACATGGTCGCGCTCAAGCGTGAGATAGCGCGCCACCGCATCCCGCAGGCCCGCATCGGCGATCCAGTGCGCCGAATAGGTCAGCTTCGGCAGATATCCGCGCGCGAGCTTGTGCTCGCCTTGCGCCCCAGCCTCCACCACGGCCAGCCGATGGGCAATCGCATAATCGATGGCCTGATGATAGCAGACCTCGAAGTGCAGGAACGGATGATGTTCCACCGCCCCCCAATAGCGGCCATAGATCCGGTCCGAGCCGATGATGTTGAGGGCGCCGGCCACATAGCGACCCGCGCGCTTTGCCATCACCAGCAGCACCTTGTCCGCCATGCGTGCGCCCAGCAGGGAGAAGAAGGTGCGGTTGAGGTAAGGCTGGCCCCATTTGCGCGAGCCGGTGTCCATGTAGAAGGCATAGAAGGCGTCCCAGGCCTGCTCGGTGATATCCGCGCCCGTCAGCCATTCAATGGTGATGCCGTTGGCAAGGGCCTCGCGTCGTTCGCGCTTCACCACCTTGCGCTTGCGGGAGGCCAGCACGGCGAGGAAGTCGTCGAAGGTTGCATAGCCGTCATTGAGCCAGTGGAATTGCTGGTCGATGCGCTGGAGGAACCCCAGTTCCCGCAGGTTTACCCACTCGTCTTCGGTGGGAAAGGTGACGTGAACCGAGGAGGCGTCGCGCTGGCGGGCCAGTTGCACCATGCCGGCGGCCAGAAGCGTCCGCGCTTCCGCATCATCCGCGCCGGGACGCACCAGAAGGCGGGGGCCGGTGACGGGCGTGAAGGGCACAGCGACCTGGAGCTTGGGATAATAGCGCCCGCCCGCCCGCTCATAGGCATCCGCCCAGCCATGGTCGAAGACGTATTCGCCGCGCGAATGCGCCTTCAGATAGGCCGGCGCGACCGCGCGGACGCCGCCCGTCGCGTCCTCCAGCACCAGATGCTGGGGCTGCCAGCCGGAACGGGCGCCAACGCATCCGGCCTCTTCCAGCGCGCTCAGGAAGGCGTGGCGCAGGAAAGGCTCGGGTTCCGCCGCAATGCCGGCCGCACAGGCGTCCCAGTCCGCCGCCGATACGTCGGTAAGGACACGGATTTTCACATCGCTCATGCGCCGGGAGAATGGGCCGGGGAAGGGGACCGCGACAGGGCGGTGGAAGGTCGCAGCCTCACTGGGGCGGCCTCGGCGCCGGCTTGAGGATGAGAATCTCCAGGTCCCGCTCCGGAAAGAAGTCCTTGGCGGAAAAGGTAGCCGGTGCAGGCATCGGACAAAGCGGGAAAGTCCGATCCCGCCTTTCGTGGCCGCTTCGGCGCCGCCGACATGAACGCGACATCGATGCCACAACCGGTCTCCATCTTGCACAACCGGTTCACGACCAAGGCGTCCTTTTACTGGATGGCCTGACGGCATCGGATTGGAGAGAGAATGATATTTGCCCAATCCGTGTCCGGGTTCCCCTGGTCATCAACGCTTATCTCAACCTTTCCGCTGCCGGCCTCAACCGAAAATTGAACGTCCTTTCCATCAGAGATCACAGTCTCAGCCAACGTTCGTCCATCTTGAGTGGCGCGCACACCAAACACGCCGCCACCCCGAATACGCGCT
>NCCY01000079.1 GCA_002279855.1 Rhizobiales bacterium 12-68-15 | reverse complement strand
TCGCAAGCCGCTACGATCGGCGCCAGGACAACTTCCTTGCAGCCCTCAAGCTCGCTGCCGTCCGCATCTGGATCAAGGCGTTATGAGTCCGCTGCCTAGACGCCGACCCGGTCGGCGGCCCGCATGCCGCGTCGGGATCACATCCCGCCCGGAGAACCGTCGGCACGCGCGTCAGCGTGCCGGGCAGCTTAACGTGCTGCTCGGGCGCGCTCGGAACATCCACGCCGGACAGCCTGAAACATCCTGAAAAGCCCGTCCCGGCAGTTCCGCGTGGACCGCCGGATCAAGCGCGGCCATGTCCCGGAGGGGACACGGCCGTCCTGCGCCTCAGCCCTGTGCCTGTGCCTGTGCCGCACCCGTGCGTGTCCAACGCGACTGGGGCCGCGCGGCGCCTGTCGCGGGCGGCGGAGCGCGCCATCCGGAGCGACGCCGCCAGTCGGCCGCTGCGGGGAGGTCACCCGCCACATCCACATGGGCCGCGCCGACGCAACTCGTGGGCAGGCGCTTCTCGGAAAAGCGCAGGCTCAGCACACGCCCGCCGGCCGTGCGCAGCTTGAGGTCCGCGCGACCGAAAATGTCCTTCAGCACGGCGGCCGGAAGGCGAATTTCGCCGCAGCTGGTCACCTCGCCGCTGTTGGAGAGGTAGCCGTCGAAATCATACTGCATGGGTGTGACGGAGGCGTTCCCGCAGAGGAGAACGCCGGTGCCACGAAGTCCGCCGAGATAGTCCATGGCCGAAGTCTCCTTGTGGGTTAGATTTTCTGGTCAGCTTCCAGCGCCTTCTCCAGTTCCTCGGAACTGACGGTGAAGACCTGGCCGGAACTGCCCGGCGCCGAGACTGCGGGAAGGTGCAGCATCGTCGCGACCCGCCGGTAAGCGAGGAAGGAGATGTTCGGAATCTCGTCCTCGTCGATCACCACGCGGTAGGTTCCCGCAGGCTGAACGCCCTCAAGGCTGCTCAGCGTGAAAGGATGCCCGAAGGTGACCGTGGTCTCCCGGGTCCGGGTGTTCACAGGGTTACCTCACCCCTTCTTCTTGGTGACGCCAATGGACACCGGCATCCCCTTGGCGAGCACGGGGGCCGCCTCAGGCACCTTGACCTTCTTGGGCTTCTTGGTTTCGCGGTTGCCGCGTATCTGACCTTTGGCCATGGCAAGTGCCCTCCAAAACGGGTTTGTTGTATCGGAAAAACAAAAAGCCCCGCGACCTCGGAGAGGGGCGGGGCTGAAAGGCGGCTAGCGCCTCCCTGTCGCTGTGTATCGCTCGCTCTGGCCGCCAGTACATCCGTGGTCGGCGTAAGTGCGAGCGATGGGAGAAACCGGCGGCTTCCGGTTGCGGCGCCGCCGACATCATCCGATCAGCCCAGCGACTGAATCTTGTCCGCGGTCATCTTGCCGCTGCGCTGGTCAGTGACGAGCTCGAAGCCCACCTTCTGACCTTCACGCAGATCGCTCAAACCAGAGCGCTCGAGAGCGCTGATGTGAACGAACGCGTCGCGTCCGCCGTCGTCCGGCTGGATGAATCCAAAGCCCTTCTGGGCGTTGAACCACTTCACGGTTCCCGTAGTCATGGGAAACCCTTTCTAGATTGTATTCTGGCTTGCCCGCACAGAGGCGGACCGTCGAACTCGCATTTTCAGGAAAAAAGAACATGATGACACGGAAATGCATTCCGCGAGGCAAATGTTCATCTTGCCGTTTATCGACAAGCTCAATATGGGACCCGATTGCGGATATTACAAGGCAACAATTTTTTAAATCGTCGGAGGCTCAGTTTTTCATTCGAAAAAGCTGCTGACGCATCGGGAAATCAAATGTGAATTTCGCCGCGTGACTCTGCTTTTCATGGCCCTCCGCGCGCGTCTTCGGGCGCCACACGCGCCGCGTCCCCGGGGCAGAAAGCGGAATGCAGCGCATCGACGATGGTGAGAACTTCGGGACGAGAAATACGATAGAACATCGTCGTTCCCTCCCGTCGCGCTTCCACCAGTCCGTCAGCACGCAGCCGCATGAGCTGCTGCGACATCGGCACCTGCTCAATGCCCAGATCCTGCCGAAGCTGGGCCACGGATCGTTCGCCCCCTGACAGCGCACAGAGCACAACAAGCCGTTGCGGATGAGACAGGCTGCGCATCAGGTCCGCCGCCTGGGCCGCAGCGGGGATCATATCCAAGACATTCATGGTTCTGAATTTAGGAAACTCGAATGCCGGACGCCAGTCCGCCTTCGCGCAGGCGATCCGCATCCGACACCCGGCTTTCGTCCCGACTATGCGCGCCCGACAGCCGCACCATGCGGCGGATGGATGGACAGGCACGGCACCCAGCCATCGGGAATGGGAATGTTGGCTGCATGGGTGCGGCGATGGGCGAGCAGCCGGGGCAGGACGTGGGTATGCGGTCCGTCGGGGCTGCGGCCGTCAACGGACGGAATGGCCTGATAGACCTCAATGCGGCCCAGCGCCGAGACAAAGACGCGATGGGGTGCATTCGCCAAAACGGCCCCGATCAATCCCGGCGCATCGAACAGAGTTTCCCCCTGTGCCGCGCGCAAGGCGGTGATGAGCTCTGGCGCGCGGGTGCGGATGCAGGCCTCCACCGTGCCAAGCCCGATGCCGAGCCAGAATGATCGCGGCATCATCGGGCAGGACGCGCAGACCGCCCCTGTCCGTGACGATCTCGATGCGATCGTCCTCCACACGCACCCGGGCGGGCTCCTCGCCGACCCTCATGAATTCCGCGATGGCCCCGAAGATGCCGAGGCTCCAGCCCGTGGCCGCATCGCGCGCATGGCGCTGGAGCGTGGCGAAGGTGGAGGTTGGCTCTGTCATAGCGATGTCTCCTGCAAGGGACGCGGGACGCCGCAGCGGCGCCAGGGAAGGATGAAGGGCTCGCCGTCGCGCGCACCGGTCTCCACGGTGACGCCATAGGCGTGCGCCATCTGGTCGGGTTGCAGCACCTCGGACGGCGGCCCCTGCACGAGGGCGCGCCCGTCCTTGAGCAGGATCAGCCGGTCGCAGAAGCGGGCGGCGAGCGTCAGGTCGTGCAGGACGGTGATGACGGCGGTTCCGGTGCGGGCGCCGGTGCGAAGCAGTTCCATCACCTGCAACTGGTGATAGGGATCGAGCGCCGCGACCGGCTCATCGGCCAGCAGGATGGGCGCCTCCACCGCCAGCGCACGGGCGATCAGCACGCGGGCGCGCTCGCCGCCTGAGAGGGTGCCCACGGTGCGGTCCCGCAGACCCTCCACGTCCGCCGCCGCCATGGCACGCGCCACCGCCGTGTCAGCCTCCGCCGCGCCATGGGGAAGCCGGCCGAGGGCCACCACCTCAGCCACCCGCAGCGGCCAGTGGATGCGCCCGCCCTGGGCGAGATAAGCAAGCGTGCGGCCAAATGCCGACCGGCCGATCTCCTGCGCCGTGCGGCCGCCATAGGTCACCTGGCCCGAGACGAGCGGATCGAGCCCGCACAGCGCCCGCAGCACGCTGGTCTTGCCCGCGCCGTTGGGACCGATGACACCCAGCACCTCGCCGGGACGGGCGGTGAGGGACACGCCGCGCACCACATCGGCCCCGCCCCTCCGGACGGTGATCTCGCATGCCTCGACGATCATTCGGCCTCCACGCGGATGCGCCGCAGAAGCAGCAGGAAGAAAGGCGCGCCGATCAGCGCCGTGACGACGCCGAGTTTGAGTTCCGGCCGGGTCGGAATGAGCCGCACCAGAATGTCCGCGCCGAGGGTCAGCGCCGCGCCGGCAAGCCCGCTCACCAGCAGGAGCCGTCCCGGGCGATGCCCCACCAGCGGGCGCATGAGATGGGGCACCACCAGCCCCACGAAGCCGATGGCACCTGCCACCGCAACGCTTGCCCCGACGGCCGCCGCCGCTCCGCCCACCACCAGCAGCCGCACCCGCCGCAGGGAGAAGCCGAGGCTCGCGGCCGTGTCCTCGCCGAGCGTCAGCGCATCCATGGCGCGCGCCGTGGCGAGCACCAGGCCCCAGCCGACGATCATGAAGGGCAATGCCACCGCAACGTGGAGCTGGCTCCGGTCGGACAGGGAGCCCATCAGCCAGAACACCACCTCCAGCGCCGCATAGGGACTGGGCGCAAGGTTGAGGGCGAGCGCGGTCAGCGCGCCGGACAGGCTGTTGAGGGCGACGCCGGCAAGGATGAGGGTCGCTGTGCCCGCGCCTCTGCGGGCGAGCGTGAGCAGGAAGGCCGTGGCGAGCCCGGCGCCCGCAAGGCCGCCGAGGGGCAAGGCGAGCGCGAAGGCGGAGGTCAGGCCGAAATAGAACGCCAGAACCGCCCCCAGCGCCGCCGCACCGGACACGCCGACCACGCCGGGATCGGCGAGCGGGTTGCGCATCAGCCCCTGAAGCGCAGCCCCCGTGAGGCCGAGGCTGAAGCCCACCGCCGCACCCAGGACAGCGCGCGGCAGGCGCAGTTCCGCCAGCACCAGCGCCTCCAGCGTGGGGCGGCCGGCGATGAGATCGGACACGGCCTGAACCGCATGGAAAGGCGCGGGGCCGGCGACAATGGACGCCACCATCAGCAGAGCCGTCAGCAGAACGAGGGCGATGACCAGCCGTGTCATTGCGCCACCGCCTGTCGGGCTGCGGCCAGCCGCCGCCCCGCCTCGGCAAGCTCGGGACCGGCGCAGGCCCACAAGCGCGTCGGCAGCGCTACCGAATGGCCGGCGCGGCCCGCAAGGGCCGGATGATGGAGCAGTTCGTCCGCCAGCGAGGGCGGCCCGTCGGACGAGGCGTTGATGACCAGCAGGTCCGGCTGCGCGGTGACGATTTCCTCCAGAGTGAGAGTTGCCCCATGCGGTCGGGTGTCAGGCGGGCGGCGAGATTGTCGAGGCCTGCGCGGGCAAGGATTTCGTCCGCGAGCGAGCCGCGCCCGGCGGTGAAGCCGTTCGGGCGCAGCACGATGGCCGTGGGGCGATGGCGCGGCGCCGGCGGCAGGCCGGCGAACGCCGCCTGCATGCCGCGCACCATGTCCTCGCCCCGCTCCGGCTCGCCGATCCGCCCCGCCACCTCGCGGATCTGGGCATAGGCCGCATCGAGGCTCTCGGGGGCGCCGAGCTCCAGAACGGGAATGCCGAGCCGCCGCAGAAGCGCGGTGGTGGTCCGCGTGGTGAAGGCGCCGACAATGACGAGATCGGGCCGCAGCGGCACGATCTCCTCCGCCAGCCCTCGGTTCACCGGCACGCCGCGGGCAAGGTCCGCGACGTTCGAGCCACGGGGATCGCGGGCGAGCCAGGTCACCGACGCGACCCGGCCGCGGTCCGCAAGCCGCAGCACCAGTTCGTCCGCACAGAGGTTGAGCGAGACGATGCGGGCCGGTTTCCCGGTCTCGGCCGCGACGGGCGCGGCGAGCAGCAATGCGGCCGCCAGAAACGGCGCGAGACGGGGCTTGAGCATCCTGCGCGCCTCAGTAGGTGAACCGGACGCCGCCATAGGCGCCGAAGCCCGGCGCCAGAAAGCCGTTCGGGTTCTGGTAGGTCTGGTCGAACAGATTGTCGATCCGCGCGAACACGGTGGCATTGGGCGTCCAGGCATAGTTGGCCGCGACATTCACCACCGTATAGCCAGGCTGGTCGATGGTATCGCTGGTGAGGCGCACGATGTCCCACCACGCGGAGGCGTAGATGAGGGTCGCCGACAGGTTGAGCTGGTCGGTCGGGTTCCAGTCCGCCGTCACGCTCACCTTGTTGTTGGGCCGCCGGAGCGGGGTGCAGGACGTGTCGGTGAGCGGTGCGCAGGCCGCCCCGAAGGACGTGCCGGCGGGCATGTAGCCGATGACATAGGTGTAGGTATAGTCCACCCGCATCTTCAGCCGGTCGGTCACCTGCCATGCCACGAATGTTTCCGCACCTTTCGTGGTGGCGCTGGAAATGTTGACGTTCTGATAGGTGACCGGATCGTAGCTGATGAGGTTCTCGATATCGTTGTGGAAGTAGGTGGCGCCGAACGTGACCTTGCCGCCGAACACCTGCTGCTCGAAGCCGATATCGTAACCTGTGCTTTCCTCCGGCTTCAGGTCCGCATTGCCGTAATAGGGAGCTTAAAGCTGGTAGAGCGACGGGGCCTTGAAGCCGGTGCCGTAGCTGCCCTTCAGCGTCGTGCCGGTCTCTGGAATGAGGATGCCGGGCGCGATCCGGTAGGTGGTGTGGTCTCCGAACGTGTCGTCGCTGTCATAGCGGATGTTCGCGGCCCCGAAGACGCGGTCGCCAAGCCTTGTCTGCCATTCCGCATATACGCCGGTGTCCCCGGTGTTCGCGCTCAGGTCGGTGGAAGCGGTGGTGGCGGTCATGGCCTCGGTGCGCCGCTCGAAGCCCCCCAAAAGGGTCTGGCCCGGTGCAAAATCCAGTGCGGAACGCAGGTAATAGACCTGCCGGTCGCCCTCATAGGTGCCGTTGGACCCGGCATTGGGGCCGACAGTCGGGTTGGAGGTGTTCAGCGAACTCACACCGAACGTGGTGTTCATCGCGCCGTCGAGCGCCGTCCACACGCCTTCCCCCTTGGTGAAGAACATGCTGGCGAGGCTGGTGGAGCGCTCCGCCGCCGGGATGCCCGCATAGGTGGGCGGGGGATAGGTGTCCGGGGTGAAGGAGAGCTGCGTGTCGATGTAGCGGGCGATGAAATTGACCGCGAGGCTGTCCGTCATCTGGAGATCGAGGCGGGTGGAATAGGTCCAGTTATCATAGGAATTGGGATTGGTGGGGTAACCGGGCGGCACGAGGCTTTGCGGCGTCACCGGAATGCTGGTCGAGGAGAAATGGGTGACGTTGAACGAATAGCCCAGCCGCTCCGTAGACCCACTCACAGAGGCCGCCTGGTTGAAGGTGCCCAGCGCACCCCCTTCCACATAGCCCGTGAACTTCGCCGGCCCCTCCCCCTTCCGGGTGGTGATGGAAATGACGCCGCCGATGGCATCCGAGCCGTAGAGACCGCTCTGCGGGCCGCGCAGCACCTCGACGCGGGCAAGGTCGCTGGCGAGCAGCTGGCCGAAATCGAACGCCCCGTTGGGGGTGGAGGGGTTGCCGGCATCGATGCCGTCGATGAGCACCTTCACATGGTTGGAATTGGTGCCCCGGATGAAGACCGAGGTCTGGCCGCCCGGCCCGCCGGTCTGCACCACATTGAGACCGGGAAGGGACTGGAGCACCTGCGGGACGGTGCGCAATTGCTGGCGCTCGATGTCCTCCTGCGTGACGACGCTGACGGAGGACGCCACCTCGCTGGCGGGGGTCGGAACGCCGGTGGCGCTGACCACGATGTCCGGAAGGTCGAGAGACTGCGTGTCTGCGCCCGACTGGGCCAGAGCAAACGCGGAGGACGAGGCGAGGAGAACGGCGGACAGCGTGGCGCGCGCGGCACCACGGGCATGACGGATCGAAGCGGAAGGCATGATGGCCCCAGCGGAACGTGTGGCACGTCACCGCGAACGAGGCCGACGGAAGGCCCGAAAGCCTCCCGGTCAAACCACCATCAGGACACCCCGCCCGACGTGTACGCGCGTGACCACGGCTGACGGCAGGTCTCCTGGCTCACGGGTCAACATCCGGCTCGTCGCCTTCCCAGGCCGTGCGGCCCAGTGGCTGATGACGAAGGACTCGCCGCTTACAGTTGCGGGGGCAGCCGCGGCATTGCGGATTGCGCCTTTCGGACCAACCCTCGCACCGCGTTCCCTTTTGATCCCGTTAAGGAACCGTCGCGCCAACGCTAAGTGCCTGTTTGGTTGAGGTCAACCGAAAGCGTGCAGAAACGCCCAACTCGGTCATGCTCACTTCGGGCGGCGGATTGGCCCGGGGCGCCTTCCGGCGCATGATCCGCGCATGATCGACTTCCGCAACATCGAGACCTTCTTCTGGGCCGCAGCCCTCGGCAGCCTGCGGGCCGCCTCCGAGAAGCTCGGCACCACGCAGCCCGCCGTCTCGCAGCGCATCGCGTCGCTGGAGCAGACGCTCGGCGTGCGCCTGTTCCAGCGCGATGCGCGCGGCGTGTCCCTCACCGCCAAGGGGCAGGAACTGCTGGTGCATGCGGAGCGGATGATCGAAGCGAAGCGCGACATGCTGCGGGCCGCCCGCGACCAGACCACCATGAGCGGAAAGGTGCGCCTCGGCGTGGCCGAAACCATCGTCCAGACCTGGCTTCCGCGCCTCATCGAGCAGGTGCACGCCGCCTATCCGGCCATGGTGCTGGAAATCCACGTGGACAGCACCTCCGTCCTGTCCACCCAGCTGATGGGGCGCAATCTCGATCTCGCCTTCCTCATGGGGCCGCTTCTGGAGGCGCGGGTCGAGAACCTGCCGCTCTGCACCTATCCACTGGCATGGGTGGTGCGGCACGACGCGGCCCTCGGGCCGGGACCGGTCAGCCTGCCGGATGTCGCAGCCTTCCCCATCATCACCTATGCATCCAACAGTTCGCCCTACAAGGTGGTCCGGGACATGCTGATGCGCGCCGGCCTGGGCGAGCCGCGCATGTATGGCAGCGCCTCGCTGTCCATGGTGGTGCGCATGGTGCTGGATGGCATCGGCCCCGCCGTCATCACGCCGGTGTTTCTGGGGCGTGAGCTTGAACGGGGCGAACTTCGCCTGCTCAACGTCACCGCCGACCCCCTCCCCGACCTCAGCTTCACAGCCAGTTGGGTGGATGGGCCGGACAGCTACCCCGCGCGGGTCATTGCGCGGATGGCCCAGCAGATTGCGGAAGCGGAGCGGGAGGACAGTGCGCAGGAGATATAAATTTAATTTATGTCTTGGTTGCAAACATACGATTGGACAGACTCGGCACCTGTGAATTGCAATGCAACCCATAAGGCGGACCGAAGAGCCGCTCCAGAGGGTCAGATCATGGCAGATGTTTCGGCGGGGGGCCGCGCATGCCGCGCGATCCGGCCCGCGTCTCGCGAATTTTAAGCCGCGCCATGGGTGCGCCGGCTCACATACCGCACACGGACCGCCGGGCGGCTCTGCTCGCCGAGGCGGGCGCGTGCGGCGCCGCCTCCGTGCTGGTTTTCGGCTTCGGTAGCGCGCTCGGCGCCGGCACCCGATCCCATGGCGCCCTGCGCTATCTTTCCGGCTGGGACGGGCATGAAAGCCTTTCCCTTCTTGTCCTGTCGCCGACCGGCTCCCGCCTTCTGGTGGGCAGCCCCTTCATGATGCCGCTGGCAGCGCGCCTCCCCGCAGACCTGACCGTGATCGACGCCCGTCCCCCCGACTGGCACCGGGCGGTGCAGGACATGGCCCTGCCCGGCCCCGTGGCCACCGTCGGCTTCGACGAGATGCCCTCCGCGCTTCATGCCCGCCTTGCCCCTCTTGCGGACGGGCCGTCCCTTGACGCGCAAGCCGCTGGTCTGCGCCTGCGCAAGGATGCGGCCGAGATCGCCGCCCATCGCGCGGCGGCCAGGCTGTGCGACGACCTGTTCGCCCGGCTCGGACCGGAACTGGCGCGGCGGGCGTCGGCGGCGGACATTCAGGTGGAGCTGGAGGCCCATGCCCGTCGCGGCGGGGCCGATTACTGCCGGACATGGCTGACCATCCGCCCGCAGGCGGATTATTGCCGCTACTGGCCGGCGGAAACCGCGTCTTTCCCCGAACCGGGCGATCAGGTGCTGCTCGGCATCGCCCTCACGCTGGAGGGGCATTGGGGCCACGGGATCCGGATGGGCGCGATCGGCCCTCTGGCACCGGACCATGCCCGCCTGCACGGGCTGGTGGAGGACATGATGGCCGCCGCTCTCCGTGCTCTGCGGCCCGGTCAGCCCCTCGCGGGCGTGGAAGCGGCCATGGAACAGACGCTGCGCGCGAGCGGGATCATGGACGCCCATCCCGGCCTCCGGCGTTTCCGAAATGGTCACGGCCTTGGCCATTCCTACGAGGAGCCGATCCTGACGGACGCCTTCCCCCAGCATTTCGACACATCCGGCACTGCCGCCGCTGCTGCACCAGAGGTGACCATCGCCCCCGGCATGCTGCTGGAAATCCATCCCAACCTGTTCATACCGGGCGTCGGAGGCGCCGCGCTCGGCGAGATGATGCTGGTCACCGAAAACGGCTTCGACAGCCTGCTGACATTTCCCCGTTCACCCGTGGCCTGGGCCTGACCGGCCCCGACGCTGCTTTTACCGCCGCCAATCAAAACCAGAGGAATTTGAAAATGAAGCGCTTGATGATTTCCCTCGCGGCCCTGGCCGTCGCCTCGGCCGCAACGGCTCAGGAACTGCCCAAGACCCACCTGAAGGTGGTCGGCGGCCTCTCGAACCTCACCGCCTACCAGGACTATGAAAAGCCGTTCTGGACCAAGACCATTCCGGAGACCTCCAACGGCCAGGTCACGGCGGAGATCAAGGGCTTCAACGAAATGGGCCTGAAGGGGCCGGAACTGCTGCGCCTGATGTCCCAGGGCGTCGTGGAATTCGGGACGGCGACGCTGTCCTATTTCGCCTCCGACAACCCGATCAACGAGACCATCGATCTCGCCGGCCTTGCCCCCGATGCCAAGACCGCGCGGGACGTGACCGCCGACTTCGAGCCGGTGCTGGCCAAGACCTATGGCGACGGCGCCAATGTGCGCCTGCTCGGCATTTCGCCCTATCCCGCGCAGGTGTTGTTCTGCAATGCGGACATCAAGGGCCTGTCCGACCTGAAGGGCAAGAAGGTCCGCACCTCCTCGCGCACCCAGGCTGAATTCGTGGAAGCCTTCGGCGGCTCCAGCGTCACCATGGCGTTCGGCGAAGTGGTGCCCGCACTTCAGAACAAGGTAGTGGACTGCGCCATCACCGGCTCGCTCTCCGGCTATTCGGCCAAGTGGTACGAGGTCTCCACCCATCTCCTCGCGCTGCCGATCAACTGGAACCAGCAGATCCACGCGGTCAACGAGAAGGCCTGGCAGAAGCTCGATCCCAAGGTGCAGGCGTTCCTGAAGGAGAGCATCACCGGCCTCGTGGACCAGATGTGGCGCGCCGCCGCCAAGCAGACCCTCACGGGCTTCGACTGCAACACCGGCGCTGCCGCCTGCCCCTATGAGGTGAAGGGCAAGATGGTGCTCGTGCAGCCGACCGATGCCGACCGCGCGGAACTGAAGAAGGTGTTCCAGGAGCAGATCCTGCCCAAGTGGGCGGCCCGCTGCTCGGCCGACTGCGTGGCGTCGTTCAACGCCACCATCGGCAAGGATCTGGACCTGACCGCCAAGAAGTGACGCCCAAGGACGGGCCGCGCCTTGTGCGGCCCGTCCCTCGTCGGGGGATGCCTCCCCCGCCTCCTTCCGGGAATCCGCACCATGACGAGCTATTCCGCGCCTCCCTTTCTCACGGCGATGACACGCCTCGCCGAGACCATCGCCCGTTCCGCGGTCTGGGTCGGCGGCGCCCTGACCATCGCGAGCGTGCTGTACATCACGCTGGACGTGCTGGCCCGGAAGTTCATCGGCCGGCCCATCGGCGGCGCGGACGAGCTGTCGAGCTATGCCTTCGCCATTTCCACCACCTGGTCGCTCGCCTTCGCGACGCTTCAGCGGGCCAATGTGCGGGTGGACGTGCTCTATCAATACCTGCCGGTGCGGGTCTCGGCGGTGCTGGACTGGATCTCGCTGGTGTCGCTCGGCACCTTCATGGGCTTCCTGACCTATTATGCCTATGACGTGGTGGCCGCCTCCATCCTCCAGAACTCCCATGCCAATACGCCGCTCGCCACCCCCCTGTGGATCCCGCAGGGCCTCTGGTTCATCGGCCTGATCTTCATGTGCATCGTGCTCGCGCTGATGCTGCTTCGGGCGTCGGTCGCGCTGGTCACCGGCGACATCGACACCGTCAAGGCGCTGGCCGGCGTGCGGTCCGCCAAGGAAGAGGCGGAAGACTGGAGCACCAACAACGAATTCCTGCTGGTTGCCATCCCGCTGTTCATCCTGCTCGGCGAGGTGCTGCTGCGGGCAGGCTTTGCGGAGCGCATGTACAGCGCCATGAGCCTCTGGCTGTCCTGGCTGCCGGGCGGCTTGATGCATGCGAATATCGGCGCCTCCGCGCTGTTCGCCGCCACCTCCGGCTCCAGCGTCGCCACGGCGGCCACCGTGGGCACGGTTTCGATCCCGCAGATCAAGCGCTACGGCTATAACGAGCCGCTGTTCCTCGGCAGCCTCGCGGCCGGCGGAACGCTGGGCATCCTCATCCCGCCCTCCATCAATCTCGTCATCTACGGCGTGCTGACCAATTCCTCGGTGCCGAAGCTCTATCTGGCCGGCATCATTCCCGGCTTCCTGCTGGCCGGCCTGTTCATGATGATCATCGTCGTCACCTGCATCGCCAAGCCCGCCTGGGGCGGGCAAAGGGTGACGGCGACCTGGGGTGAGCGGCTGCGGTCCCTGGTGCATCTCGCCCCGCCGCTCGGCATCTTCCTGCTGGTGGTCGGCTCCATCTATGCGGGTCTTGCGACGCCGACGGAGGCCGCCGCGCTGGGCGTCACCGGCGCGCTGATCCTCGCGGCGTGGTTCGGACGCCTCAGCCTCTCCATGCTCCGGGAAGCGGTGGAAGGCACCATGAAGGCGAGTGCGATGATCATGCTGATCATCATCGCCGCCGGCTTCCTGAACTTCGTCATGTCGGCCACCGGCATCACGGACGCCGTGGTGGGCTCGATCTCAGGTCTCGGCCTCTCGCCAGTGCAGATGCTGGTGGTGATCGTGATCTTCTACCTGATCCTCGGCTGCTTCATGGAGACGCTCTCCATGATGATCACCACCATCCCGATCGTCGCCCCCATCATGATCGCACTCGGTTACGATCCCATCTGGCTGGGAATTCTCATCATCATCCTGGTGGAGGCGGCTCTGATCACGCCGCCGGTGGGACTGAACCTGTTCGTGGTGCAGAGCCTGCGCAAGAGCGGCTCCATGGGGGCCGTGATCGTCGGCAGCATCCCCTTCGTCCTCGCCATGGGTCTGCTGCTCGTCCTGATCAGCCTGTTTCCGGATCTGTGCCTGCTGCTGCCGCGGATCTTCTCGTAACGCGGCGTCCCCTTTCCGGTCCGCCCGAAAGGCGCGGGCCGGCTGTTCCCTCCCCCTCCTTCGCACGCTGCCGGCATGACCGGCGGCGACGGAGCCGGCTTGTTCCGAGGTCAAGATGCAAACCCACGCTTACGCCACCCCCTATGCCGCCCGCCTTGCCGCCCGCTCGGGCGAGTTGGATGCGCCTACGGCCAATATTGCGCCCGGCTATGTGCAGGCGAATCTCGCCATCCTGCCGCGTGATCTCGCCTACGACTTCCTGCTGTTCTGCCAGCGCAATCCCAAGCCGTGCCCGCTGGTTGGCGTGTCGGAGGTGGGAGACCCCATGCTGCCGCTGCTCGGCCACGACCTCGATATCCGCACCGACGTGCCGCGCTACCGGGTGTGGGAAAAGGGGCAGGTGGTCGCGGAAGTGACCGATGTCAGCCAGTACTGGCGCGACGACCTCGTCACCTTCGCCATCGGCTGCTCGTTCTCGTTCGAGGAAGCGATGCTGGCGGCGGGCCTGCCGGTGCGCCACATCGAGCAGTGCTGCAACGTTCCCATGTATCGCACCGGCATCGCCACGACACCCGCCGGCCGTTTCTCGGGCCCGCTGGTCATGTCCATGCGCCCACTGTCGCCGAAGGACGCCATCCGCGCCGCGCAGGTGACGGCGCGCTTCCCCTCCGTGCACGGCGGGCCGCTGCATATTGGCGATCCCGGCCTTGTGGGGATCAAGGACATCACCAAGCCGGAATATGGCGACGCGGTGGAAATCCGCCCCGGCGAAATTCCGGTCTTCTGGGCCTGCGGCGTCACGCCTCAATCGGTGATCGCGGCGAGCATGCCGGATTTCTGCATCACCCATGCGCCCGGCTACATGCTGCTGACGGACATCCCGAACGCCGACCTCGCCGTTTGCTGACGGGACAGGCCGGCGTCCGGAAGGCGGCCGCGGGAGGCGTTCAGGCCTCCCGTGCCGCCCGTTCGGCGAGGGCCTGACGGACAAAGCGTGCCACCGCGATGCCGGTCAGCATGGAGGCGACGAAGATAAAGGCGGGCCCCTGCCCCAGCCCGAGGGCCGGGATGGACCCGCCCGGACAGAAGCCGGTGATGCCCCAGCCGACACCGAACACGGCGGCGCCGGCCAGCAGCGGCAGATCGAGCGTGCGGCTTGTGGGCAGGTGGAACTGCCGGTCGAACAGCGGCGCGCGGCGCTTCAGGACAAAGCGATATCCGAAGGCTGTCACCAGCAGCGCCCCGCCCATGACAAAGGCGAGGGACGGGTCCCAATGCCCCGCCACATCGAAGAAGTTCAGCACCTTGGCCGGGTTCGCCATGCCCGACAGGGCAATGCCGGCCCCGAAGACCAGGCCGATGAGCAGTGCAGACAGGAGGCGCACCATCAGAACCCTCCGAAGACGTGGCGGACGACGAACACCGTAGCAGCCGTCGTCGCCATGAAGACCAGCGTTGCGGCGATGGAGCGGGGAGACAGCCGCGCGAGCCCGCACACCCCATGGCCGGACGTACAGCCCGAGCTGAAATAAACGCCGACGCCCACGATGAACCCGCCGACAATCACCCAGGGTGCGGGCGTGGTGCTGACAAAGGCGATGGTGCCCACGCCCGCAACCGCCGTGGCGATGGCGGGCGCCAGGATCGCGCCCGCGATGAAGGCCGCCCGCCAGCCCCAGTCCCGCGACACGGGCGGGATGAGGCCGGAGAGGATGCCGGTCATGCCCGCGATGCGACCGTGCAGCGCCATCAGGAGAACGGCGGCCGTGCCGATGAGCATGCCGCCCCCCAGGGAGGCGAAAGGCGTGAATTCGGTCATCCCTGCTTGTTCCTCACGGTGGAGATGTTGAGGAGGGTGTAGCCGGGGCAGAAGCGGATGATGCCGGTGAGGGCGAGAACGACGCCCACGATCACCGATGCCCACATCCAGACCGGATTGGCAAAGAGCGCCCAGCCGGTGATGAAGGGGGCGGCAATCAGCAACACGCCGATGATCAGCCGCAGGATGCGGTCGGGCGTACCCACATTGATGGTCATGTCTCAATCCTTTCGATGCCTGTCGCGGCCGGGACAGGCCGCCTGACGCAGTACACGCCGGGCATGCGGCCCGGATTGCGTTTGTTACGCCGTCATTTGCAGAACAGCGTGTGCATGGTGGCGATGAAGGTCTCCACCCTCGGGTCGGCCAGCCGGTAGAACACCTGCTTGCCCTCCTTGCGGCCGGCGATGAGGCCCGCCTCGCGCAGTTCCGCGATCTGCTGCGACAGGCCGGGCTGGCGAATGCCGAGACTATCCTCAAGCTCACGCACCGAGCGCTCGCCCGCCACGAGGGCGCACGCCACCAGCAGGCGGTCCGGATTGGAGAGCTTTTTCAGGAAGGCGGAGGCCTCATCCACCTTCCGCTTCATCTCCAGCGGGTTCATGTCCAGCGGGTTCGTCTCAAGGGGCGGGTGGCCGATGTCGTCCATCACTGTCCCCACGCCGCGCCTTCGAGGACATTCATCGGAATCTTGAGATAACGCCGCCCGTTGTCTTCGGGCGCCGGCAGGCGGCCGGCATTGGTGTTGATCTGGAGCGCATGCAGGATCAGCTTCGGCATGGGCAGCGTCCGGTCACGGGCCTCGCGGGCGGCCACGAAAGCCGCTTCGGTGGTGTGAACCGACATGTGGATGTTCTTCGCCTTCTGCTCGGCCACCGTGGATTCCCAGAGCGGCTTGCGGCCGCCGGGCTGGTAGTCATGGCCGGTGAAGATGCGGGTCTCGTCCGGCAGGGCGAGGATGGCCTGAATGGACGCCCACAGCGCCTTGGCGCTGCCGCCGGGAAAGTCTGCCCGCGCCGTGCCGCTGTCCGGCATGAAGAGGGTGTCGTGAACAAAGGCGGCATCGCCGATCACATAGGTGATGGAGGCCAGCGTATGGCCGGGCGAGAACATCACCCGCGCCGGAATGCTCCCCACCATGAACGTCTCGCCATCGGAAAAAAGCTTGTCCCACTGGGATCCGTCAGCCGGAAAATCAGGCCAGTTGTAGAACCCCTTCCAGAGCTTCTGGACCTCCACCACCTTCTCGCCGATGGCGGTCGGGGCGCCGGTCTTCTGCTTCAGGTAGGCGGCGGCGGAAAAGTGGTCCGCATGGGGGTGGGTGTCGAGAATCCACTGCACCCGATAGCCCTTGCCCGCGATGAAGGTGAGGATCTCGTCCGCATGGATCGTCGCTGTAGACGCCGACTTCTCGTCATAATCGAGCACGGGGTCGATGATGGCGCAGTCCCCGGTTGTCGGGTCCGCGACCACATACTGGATCGACCAGGTGCGTGGATCGAAGAAGCCGGTCACTTCAGGCTGTGCGGGCATCGGAGCTTTCCTTGATGGCGGTGAGAGGCTGCGCGTCGCTGACAATGAGATAAAAATGATTGCAAAATTTTGCAAGCGATAATGCGAAAATATTTCAGAGACCCCATATCTGCGTCAGCCGGGAGCACCGGCGCCGCGTCACCGCAGGGAGCCAAACAGATGTCCGGAAGCCGTCAGATCGTGTGCCCGCAGTGCGCGGGCATCAACCGTGTGCCGAATGACAAGCCCGCCGGGGCCGCACGCTGCGGAAAATGCAGCACCCCGCTGTTTTCGGGAAAGCCGGTGGAGGTGAATGCCGAAGCGTTCGACCGCCATGTGCAGCGGGGCGACATCCCGGTTCTGGTGGACGTCTGGGCCCCCTGGTGCGGACCATGCCGCATGATGGCTCCGGCCTTCGAGGCCGCTGCGGCGGAGCTTGAACCCGGCGTGCGGCTGCTCAAGGTGAATTCGGAAGCGGAGCCGGCGGTGTCTGCGCGACTGGGCATCCGCAGCATCCCCACCCTGCTGCTGTTTGCCGGCGGGCGGGAGATTGCCCGCGTCTCCGGCGCCATGGCCGCCTCGCAGATCGTATCCTGGACACGCGGCCGCCTCGCATCGGCCGCGTGAGGCTGGCAGGTAGCGGGTCAGCCCGCCGCCGACAGGCGCTCAGATGGTCCGGAGGCCGTGAAACGCGGGCCGCTGACCGTCCGGGGCGGCTCAGCCCCGTGCGCCGCCTGCCACGCGTGCGCAAGATCGTCTGCGCCCGCGAGCCCGCCGGGCTCGTCGCGATGGCTGCGCCGTCCGACCGTGACACCCCCCTGCCAGCGCTGCTCGATCTCCCGCCGCTCGGCCGTGCCTTCGAACCAGCCGAGAAAGGCGTCGATGGCGTCGAGAAGGCGGAAACTGGCGGGGTGCCGCGCCACCGCAGCGGCATAATACCAGGGGGATTCGGCGAGGTTGCCGGGCAGCACCTCGATCTTCCCGCGCCAGCGGCTCCCCTCCCCGCTCGCCGCCCAGTGCATGATGGGATGATCCACCGCAAATGCGTCCACCACCCCCTGCGCGAGCGCATCATGGATGCGGCCCTGATCGGTGAAGGCGAGGAGGTTGCCCAGCGACACCCGCCCGCCCGGCACCTGCCGGTTCTCGCCCCAGCGCAGCCCGGCCGCCTCCAGCGTTGCGAACGCGCTGGGATCATTGATGATGCCCACGGTCAGCCCGGACAGATCGCCCACCCCCCGGATGCGCGCGTCGCCCGCCCGTCGCGCCAGCACGAAGTTGAGGTGGGTGTAGGGCCGCGAATAGGCCACCGGCCCGAACCCCGCATTGGGCGGCAGCGCAGACCACACCACATCCGCCGGCGCCCCGCCGGGCTCGGCCACGTCGAGGCGCTCCGTGCACAGATCCCAGGGTGTTTCCACGAAGCTGCATTCGACCCCGAGCCAGCGGGCGAAAGCCTCGGCATAATCCACATCGAGCCCCGCCAGCGCCGCGCCGGGCGCGCGCCGGAACGACAGGCCGACGAAGCTCGGCTCGATGGCGACGCGCAGCCGGCCGCGCCGCAAGACATCGTCAAGACGGTCATAACCCGGCGGATGCGCGGCGAGCCCCGCCCGCGCCATCAGCGCCGGCAGCGCGGCCGGCTGCCGCGCGCGCACGGCTTCCGCCGCACCGGCGGCCAGATCCTGCGCCGCAGACGCCCGCGCCTCGGCCCGGGTCACGCTGTCCGCGACGGCGCCCAGGGCCTCGCCGATGGCCTTGTTGTTGGCGGCGATGGTGGCAAGTTCCCCGCCCACCTGCGTGAAGACGGTGCGGATGCGGTCCGACGTCTGCTGCGCGCGGTCTGTGAGCGTGCCGAGCGTGGTGGAGACGGCGCCGCGCAATTGCTGCATCTGCTGGCGTACATCGGCGAAATCGATGCTCGCCGCCGCCCGCTCGGCGCTGCCACGGGTCAGGTCGGCCAGCTGGCGCACCTCCGAGGCCACCACCGCGAACCCCAGGCCATGCTCGCCCGCCCGCGCCGCCTCGATGGTGGCGTTCAGCGAGAGCATGCGGATGGTCGCGCCGATGCGGCCAATCTCCTGCACGATGCGCCCGGCCTCTTCGGCGCGGGCGTCGATGCGGGCGGAGATGCGCTCCAGTTCTGCCGTCAGGGTCGCCATGGCGGTCTCCACCGCCGCGGTGAACTCCGCCCCGAGGGCCGCAGCCGTCCGCTCCGCCGTGTCCTCGCCCACGCTCTCGCGGGTGACCGCCAGCGCCTGCTCCACCCGGACCGACTGGCCCGCAATCTCGCGCGAGAAGGCGCCGGCCTGCGACACGGCCTTGAGGCTGTGCCGCGACAGCGTCTCCAGCCCGGCCAGACATTCCCCGACCGTGACTTCCCCGCTGGCACCGCCGAGGGTCTGCTCCATGCTCCGTCTCCGTGAACAATCTGCGCGCGCAACAATTCTGGATAAACTAATTTTAATGGCAGTTAAACGGAAGGCCGGCGCTCTGGCCAGCTTTTGCCGTGCCCTGCGGCGACACGGCAGTTCTCCTTGAGGCATGTCACACCGCGCCGTGCCGGAGTGCCCCAAGGTGAAATCTGGCAGCATCGCTCGACGGGAGAGCGGGTGGAGACCGGGTCATGGCGAAGACGGAACACGCCGCATACCAAGCGGGCAAGGGCCCCGGGCTCGAAAGCGCCTTGAATCCGCAGGACATTCCCCTGAAGCCGTCCTGGCATGCGGCCTCGTCCGCGATGGCCGTCGAAGCCTTCCGCACGACCCTTGACGGGCTGACCGGCAAGGAAGCCGCCCGGCGCCTGGCCGCATTCGGCCCGAACCGCCTCCCCCCGGCGGCCCGCCGCAGCGCGCTGGTGCGGTTCCTGATGCAGTTCCACAACCCGCTTATCTATGTCCTGCTGGCATCGGCCCTTCTCTCGGGCGCCAGCGGGCACCCGACGGACAGCCTCGTCATCCTCGGTGTGGTGCTCGCCAATGCCCTGATCGGCTTCATTCAGGAAGGGCGCGCCGAACGGGCGCTCGACGCCATCAACGCCATGATCGACCCGCACGCCTCCGCCTTCCGGGACGGCCAGCGCATCACCATCGCCGCCGACGAGGTGGTGCCGGGCGACATGATCCTGCTGGAGGCGGGGGACCGGGTTCCGGCGGATGTGCGGCTGGTGAAGGCGCGGAACCTTCGGGTGGATGAAGCCCTGCTCACCGGCGAATCCGTCCCTGCCGACAAGGCGGTCCACCCCGTCGCATTCGGTGCAGGCCTCGCGGACAGGGTGTGCATGGCGTATTCCGGCGCGGTCGTCACCGCCGGCCAGGGCATCGGCGTGGTGGTGGCGACGGGGGCGGAGACGGAGTTGGGGCGGATCAGCACGCTGATCGGTACGGTGACAAGCCTCACCACCCCTCTGGTCAGGCAGATGGACCTGTTCGCCCGGCAGGTGACGCTGGCGGTCCTCGCGGTGTCCGTCCTCGTCTTCGGCTATTCGCTCTTTGTCCAGTCCTACGGCACCGGCGATGCCTTCATGGTCGTGGTGGGGCTTGCCGTGGCGGCAATTCCCGAAGGATTGCCGGCGGTTATGACCATCACCCTCGCGGTCGGCGTGCGCCGCATGGCCCGCCGCCATGCCATCATCCGGCGGCTGCCGGCGGTGGAGACGCTGGGCTCGGTCTCCATCATCTGCACGGACAAGACCGGCACCCTCACCCGCAACGAGATGATGGTGACGGCTCTGGTGACGGCGGACGGGGCGCTGGAGGTGACCGGCAGCGGCTATGCGCCGGAGGGGGCGTTGCGCCGGGCGGACGGGAGCGTGGTCGATCCCGCCGCCGATCCGGTGCTGGGCGACCTCGCCCGCGCGGCCTTGCTGTGCAACGATTCCCGGCTGCGGAACGGCGCGGCCGGCTGGAGCATCGACGGCGATCCCATGGAGGGGGCGCTGGTGTCCCTCGCCCTCAAGGCCGGATGCGATGAGGACCGCACGCGGGCGGACGTCCTGCGGCTCGACGAAATTCCCTTCGATTCCCGCCACCGCTTCATGGCGACGCTGCATGCGGGCCATCCGCCAACCGTCTTCGTCAAGGGCGCGCCGGAGCGGATTCTGGCGATGTGCCAGACGGTTGCGAGCGCCGGAGGAGACCTGCCGCTCGATGCGCGGCTGTGGCACCACAGGGTGGAGGCGCTGGCGAAGCAGGGGCAGCGGGTGATCGCGCTGGCGCGGCGGACGCTGCCGGAGGGGACGACGAAGCTCCTGCCGGCGGATCTTGAGGGCTCGCTGACCTTGCTGGGGCTCGCCGGCTTCATCGATCCGCCCCGGACCGAGGCGGTGGAGGCCATCGCGGACTGCCGCGCGGCGGGCATCGAGGTGAAGATGATCACCGGCGACCATGCCGCCACCGCCCACGCCATCGCCCTCCGGCTGGGACTGGCGGACGATCCGAAAACCGTGACAGGCCAAGACCTTGACGCCGCCGACCCCGCCGCCTTCCAGGCGCTGGCGCGGCAGGCGAGCGTGTTTGCGCGGACCAGCCCCGAGCACAAGCTGCGCCTCGTGGAAGCGCTTCAGGCGGATGGATCCGTGGTCGCCATGACCGGCGACGGGGTGAATGACGCACCGGCGCTCAAGCGGGCGGATGTCGGGGTGGCCATGGGGCGGAAGGGAACGGAGGCCGCCAAAGAGGCCAGCGAGGTGGTGCTGGCGGACGACAACTTCGCCTCCATCGTCGCCGCCGTGCGCGAGGGGCGGACGGTTTATGACAACATTGTCAAGGTGATAGCCTGGACCGTGCCAACCAATGGCGGGGAGGCGGCGACCATCATCCTGGCCATCCTGTTCGGGCTGACCCTGCCCGTCACCCCCATCCAGATCCTGTGGGTGAACATGATCACGGCGGTGGCGCTGGGGCTGACCCTGGCCTTCGAGCCGACCGAACCGGACACCATGCGGCGGCCCGTCCGGCCCACGGGACAGCCGCTGCTCTCCGGGCGCCTGCTGTGGGGCGTGATCTTCGTCTCCATCCTGATGGTCATCGGAACGTTCGGCATCTTCTCATGGGCACTGATGCGCGATCTTCCGCTGGAAACCGCTCGAACCATGGCGGTCAATACCATCGTCGTCATCGAGATTTTCTATCTGTTCAGCGTCCGATACGTCCATGGCAGCGCCCTCACCTGGCAGGGCGTTCTGGGGACGCCCGCCGTCCTTCTGGGTGTCTCGGTTGTGGCGGCAGCGCAGATCGCCTTTACCTATCT
>NCCY01000362.1 GCA_002279855.1 Rhizobiales bacterium 12-68-15 | reverse complement strand
GAGGGCAGCCGGCCGGACCCGTGGGACGGTGCGGGCGCAGCCCTGTGCCTCGCCGGCGCCGCCGTCATCCTGTTCGCGCCGCGCGGCTGATCCCGCGCCAACCACCAGGGTGGGAGCGTGGGTGCCTTCTCCGGCTCAGTGGGCGCGGGAAATGCAGAAGTCCACGGCTTCCGCCAGCGCATCCTTGGCGAGGCCGGGCGTGAACAGCGCAAGGGCGTCCTTCGCCATGGCACCATAATGGCGGGCGCGCTCGATGGTGTCCGCCAGTGCGCGATGCTTGGTCAGCAGGCCGATGGCATGGGCGAGGTTTTCCTCGGAACTGGCCTCACCCTCAAGGCAGCGCTTCCAGAACGCCCGCTCCTCGGCATCGCCGCGCCGGAAGGCGAGCACCACGGGCAAGGTGATCTTGCCCTCGCGGAAGTCGTCGCCGACATTCTTGCCGAGCTTGGCCTGGCTGCCGCCATAGTCCAGCGCATCGTCCACCAGCTGGAAGGCGATGCCCAGATTCATGCCGTAGCTGCGGCAGGCGCTCTGCTCGCCCTTGGGACGCTGGCCGAGCACCGCCCCCACCTCGCAGGCGGCGGCGAACAGTTCGGCGGTCTTGCCCCGGATGACGGCGAGATAGTCGTCCTCGGAGGTCTCCGTGTTCTTGGCGGCGGCGAGCTGCATCACCTCGCCCTCCGCGATCACGCTGGCGGCGGTGGCGAGGATGTCGAGGCAGGGCAGGGAGCCCACTTCCACCATCATCTTGAACGCCTGCCCGAGCAGGAAGTCGCCCACGAGAACGCTGGCCTCGTTGCCCCACAGCTTGCGGGCCGCGAGCTTGCCGCGCCGCATGTCGCTCTCGTCCACCACGTCGTCATGCAGCAGGGTCGCCGTGTGCATGAACTCCACCGAGGCGGCGAGCTTCACATGGCCCTCGCCCTCGTAGCCGCACAGGGAGGCGCAGGCGAGGGTGAGCATGGGCCGCAGGCGCTTGCCGCCGCTGGAGATGAGGTGGTTTGCGACTTCCGGGATCATGGAGACGTCGGAGCCGGTCCGCGACAGGATCGTCGCGTTCACCCGCTCCATGTCCGTCTTCACCAGACGGACCAGCGCTTCCAGGGAAGGTTCGTTCGGCTCGAACGGAAGGACGACGGCCAAAGAATGGCTCCCGCTTGTCAACAAGGCGGCTGCACCATAGGGAGGAGGGGCGGTTCCACGCAAGTCGCGGACGCGCGATTTGCCGGGGGCGTGGCAATCGGACCTGACGCCCACAGCGGAGCCGCCATGCGCGAGGTGATCAGAACCAACGATGTCGTCCTGATCTCGGCCGTGGGCGCGCTGTTCGAGGCGGCCGACATTGGCTATCTGGTGGCGGATTCCCATGTGAGCGCGCTGGAAGGCTCCATCGGCATCCTGCCCCGGCGCATCCTGGTGGTGGACGAGGACGAGGCGCAGGCGCGCCGTCTGCTGCGGGACGCGGATCTCGGTCATGTCCTCTATGACGGACCCTGACGCGCCGCTCACCCGGGACGCCGTTCTCGGCGGGCGCCTGATCCTGGCCCAGCCGGCGCGAGGCCATCGGATCGGCCATGACGCCATCCTGCTCTCGGCGCTGGCGGGTCCGGACGACCGCACGATCATCGATTTCGGCGCCGGTGTGGGCGGGGCCGGGCTTGCCGCCCTCATACGGCAGCCGGCGGCATCCGCCGTGCTGGTGGAGCGGGAGCCGGACCTTGCCGGCCTTGCTGCCGGCAATGCCGCCGCCAATGGTCTCGAAGGGCGCTGCCGGGCGGTGTGCGCGGATGTCACCACCCTCAACCGTGCGGGCGGGGAGCGGCTGGAGCCGGCCGATCTCGTTCTCGCCAACCCGCCCTTCAATCTTGTCTCGGCCCATCGCACCTCGCCCGACGGCGCGCGGGCGCGGGCCCACATGGCGGAGGACGGCCTGCTGGAAGCCTGGACGGTCGCCGCCGCGCGCTGCCTGAAGGCTGCCGGGCGGCTCGGCCTGATCCTGCGGCCGAGCGAGATGGAGATGCTGTTCCGCGCGGTGTCGGGGCGGTTCGGGGCGCTGGAGATCCGCCCGGTTCACCCGGCGCCGGACCGGCCTGCGGTGCGCATCCTCGCGCGTGCCATCAAGGGCCGGCGCA
>NCCY01000361.1 GCA_002279855.1 Rhizobiales bacterium 12-68-15 | reverse complement strand
CGCTTGTGAGGATCGCTGCGGAATGTTGAGTGCCCTCCGAAGCCGATTTCAGCGGTTGCAGGATCATCTGTCCATCGCACAACAAGTGAGTATCGCTACCGGATTGGTCTCTCTCGCGGCGATCACTATACTCGCTTTCGTTGCGGCGGGAATGTCCCGCAACGAGATGGTGAGGCGTATTACTAGCGATATCACCTTGTCGGCCCGCATGCTGGCGAGCCAGCTCGACATCGAGATGTTCGAGCGGTTCAGTGATATCAGACAACTCGCCAACACGCCCGCTCTGGTGCGGGCCTGGGAAGGGCCGATCGCGGAGCGCCGCGCGCTTCTGGATGAATTGCGCGCCTCCATGCCGATCTATGCCTGGGTGGGCTTTGCCGATCCCGCAGGCCAGGTGGTGGCCGCCATGAGGCGGTGCTGCTGGCGTCCCTGCTGGCGCCGGCGGCCTCCGGCGAACCGTTGCGGTTTGTAGATATCGCCTTTCCGGTGCGCAGCCCGGACGGACGCCTGCTCGGTGTTCTGGGCGCTCATCTCGGCTTTGCGTGGGTGGAGGATCTGCGGCAAGGCGCGCTCCAGGGGGATCCGGACAAGGAGGTCTGGGTGCTCTCTGCCGACGGCCAGATGCTGGTCGGCCCGAAGCTGCCGGCGCCGCCGTTTTCGCCGGAGCGCATCGCGCACATGACGGCGTCCCGGTTCGGTGCGTTCGAAGAAGCGCACGGTATCGAGGCGACCCTCGTCTCCTATGCGGTGGCGGGCGGCGCGCGTGACTATCCGGGGCTCGGCTGGATCGTGGTGGCGCGCCAGGATGCCTCCATGGCGTTCGATCTGCCGACCCGTGTCGGGGCGTCCATCATCGCGCTCGGCGCGCTGGTGCTGGTCGTCACCATCCTCGTCACCGTCTGGGTGGCCCGGCGCATCGTGCGTCCGCTCGACATCCTGACCCTTTCGGCGCGGGATATCGGCCGGGATCCGAGGGTGACCAACCTGCCCCGGCTGCGCGGTGCGCGGGAGGTGATCCAGCTGACCGGGGCGCTGCGGGCGCTGATGCGCCGCCTCGGCAGCGTGGAGCTGCGCATTCTCGAACATGCCCAGCGCTATGAGGAAGACATCGCGGCCTTGCGCCAGATCGCGGACAGCGATCCCCTGACCGGGCTGATGAACCGCCGCTCCTTCCTCAGCGTTGCGGAAACAGCCCTGCGCGGTACGCGCAGCAGCGACAGTCTCGGCATTCTGATGGCCGACATCGACCATTTCAAATCGGTCAATGACACATACGGGCATCCGGCGGGCGATGCGGTCATCCGCTTTGTAGGGGCGGCCATCGGCTCGGTGCTGCGCCGCCAGGACCGCGTGGCCCGCTTTGGCGGCGAAGAGTTCGTTGTCCTGCTCATCGACGTCACCGAAGCCGATTTGCTGGTGTTGGCCGAGCGTATCCGCAGCGCCGTGAAAGACGGCAAGGTGATGTTCGAGGGGAGAGCACTGCAGGTCACCATCAGCCTCGGCGCGGCGCTGGCGGGGCCGCAGGACCGGGACGTGGATGCGGTCATCGAACGGGCGGATATCGCCCTTTACGAGGCGAAGAATTCCGGACGCAACCGGGTGGCCCTGGCCTCAGACCTGTCGCGGGTCGCCTGACCGCGGGGAAAGCAGCGCAAGGCGGGCTGGCGAAGGGTATTTATGTAAGGCAGTGAAATTGATTGAAGGTGTATTTTTAAAATATACAAGTAATGCGTGTTTTTTGCGTATCGACCTTTCCACAGGCTTGGAAAGAGGGCTCAAAAGAGCGCGCGTGGCAGGCAATAGTCCTTGCCGCCGCATGCTGGAAACATGTTAATCTCGGCCGAACTCTCGCAGTTTTCGCGGGAGTTTGTCGTGTGCGTGCGCCCCGTTTCGGGGCGGAGGTATGAATTTATAGGCGCTTTTCGCGGCGATGGCATGTGCGCGCCGCGCGGGTTGCTCCTTTGTTGCGGTGCTTCGATGTTGAACGGACAGCAGACAAAATTGATTGCCGAAATTGCTGAGAAGATCCGGGGCAAGATCCTCTCGGGAGGCTTCCCCCCAGGAGAGCGGCTGAAGCAGGAACGGCTGGCTGAAGAGTTCGGGGTCAGCCGCACGCCCATCCGGGAGGCGCTGTCGCGTCTGGAGGCGCAGGGCCTCGTCAGCCAGCAGCAGCGCCGCAGCGCGGTGGTCTGCGCACCCTCCGCCCGAGACATCTCCGAAATTTACCGCATCCGCGCCGAGCTTGAAGGGCTGGCCGCCGGGCTTGCCGCCAAGTGGATTCCGGACGCCGGTCTGGCGCGGCTGCGGGCGAGCCATGAACGCTTCCTCGCGAAGGTGCGCGACACCGCCGCCCCGGCGCGCGGGCGCGGCGGCGGTCGCACCGCCCGCCGGACCGCGCTTTTGAAGCTGGACGCGGAGTTCCATTCCGCCATCGTGGCCGCCTCCAACAACCGCAATCTTGAACGCCTGCTTCAGGACCTGCGCTCGGGAGCGGTGGGGGCTGCGGTATCGGCGGCGGCCGCTGCCATGGACTCAAGCCGGCTTGAGGTCCAGGCGCGTGAACATATCCTGGATGCCGGCGAATATATCCTCGCCTGGGTCGAGAATCAGAGCGGTTCCTGAGTCTGTTCTCACGGATTTCCCGGTGCATCCGGGGGTTGAGGTCGCCGGGGTCCCTGGCGCGCGGACGTGTAAACCACACGCGTCTGCCTGAAATGCCAAGTACGGGCAGGCCGGGATGATCGAAATGACGATCTTTTCTGCGGAAAAGGAACGGTCGCTCTCTTCGTAAATTATGCGTGCGCCGCTCCATGGACATGATGGCCGACCGAATTTTTCTATCTGTCTGGCAATTATCATTTGTTACAAATCGATTTCAATTTCGATTATACCGCATTCGCCCTGTATTCCCCTGCATGACCCGTGGGTACCATACCATCCCCCGTCGCTCGGAATGGCTGCGAATTCTTTGCTCGCCACTTGATTTTATCGATGCGACGGCGCTTTTTAGCCCTCAAAACGAGAGGCGGAGATTTCAGACAGGTGATTGCACTCGATCAATACGCGTTTTTTGCACGCCTATTGGATACAATCGATATTGCGTTCTGCCTCTTCGATTCCCAGGAACGTCTCCTGATCTGGAACCATTCCTACATTGCCTTCTTTCCAGAGCATGGCGATTTGCTTCGAACCGGGCAGACCTACCGCCAGATTGCCATGCGCCTCTACGAGGCCACCATGGCCGGCAGCAGCACGGCCGAGCGCGCCATCAAGGTGGAGGAATCCCTCCACCGCTTTCGCGCGCAGACCCATCCCTTCACCATCCTGCATCACGGCCGGCGCCTGCAGATCGCAACCCTCACCACCCATGATGGCGGCCGCATCCGGCTGTGGCGCGACACGGCGCGGGGCGATACCGGGTTGCCGGGAGCGCCGGGCTGGGTGGGCTTTCCCATCGATCTTCTCGACCATATGGCCGACGGGGCGACGGTGCTGGGCGAGGACAATCGCATCATCGCCTCGAACCGGGAGTTCCGGCGCCTCTATGACGTTCCGGATCACAGCTCCGTCGTCGGCATCAGCCTCGCCGATATCGTGCGTCAGGCGTGGACGCAGGCGGGGGAGAGGCCGCCCGCTTTGGGTGAACTGGATGGACTGCCGGGGGTGGGCGAGCCGTTCGAGATCGAACTTCCGGGCGAGCGCTGGCGCCGCGTGATGGCCCGTCGCCAGAGCAACGGGATCAGCTATTTCAGCCACGCGGACATCAGCCTGCTGAAGCGGCAGCAGAAGGAATTACTGCTGGCCGAGCGTCGCGCGCGGGAGGAGGAATATCGCTACCGCCTGCTGGCCGAGAATTCCAGCGATGTCATCGTGGCCACATCATCCGATCTCGCCATCCAGTTCGTCTCTCCGTCGGTCCATCGTGTGCTGGGATGGCATCCCGAGGGGATGGTGGGCCGATCCCTGACGGCCTTCATCCATGACGAGGGGCACGCCGCCTTCGGGCTCGAGTCCCCCGGATATCCGCGCGGGGCACCGGGCGCTGCAATCGTCACCTGCCGGGTGCGCGACGCGGCGGGTGAGTGGGTCTGGATGGAAGCGTCCATCGGACGGTTGCCGGAACGTGCCGAGACGCCCATCGCCCTTGTGTGCAGCTTCCGCGATGTGACGGAGCGTGTGGAAGCGGAGCAGGCGCTGAAGCTCGCCCATGATGAACTGGCCTCCATCGCGGCGACGGACGCCCTGACAAGCCTCGCCAATCGTCGTCGCTTCGATTCGGTGTTCGAGCAGGAGTGGCGCCGTGCGGCGCGCGATCATCACTCGCTCAGCCTGATGCTGATCGACGTAGATCACTTCAAGGCCGTGAATGACGGATACGGCCATGTGGTGGGCGATGAGTGCCTGCGCCATGT
The DNA here is from genome assembly GCA_002279855.1 of Rhizobiales bacterium 12-68-15. Taxonomy (GTDB): domain Bacteria; phylum Pseudomonadota; class Alphaproteobacteria; order Rhizobiales; family Xanthobacteraceae; genus Aquabacter. The sequence continues at coordinate 93 of NCCY01000361.1, read as the reverse complement.
GGGACGGCTGATCGGCGGCTGCATCCATCGCCCCGCCGATCTTGCGGCCCGTTATGGCGGGGAGGAGTTCGTCATCCTGCTGCCCCAGACCCC
>NCCY01000078.1 GCA_002279855.1 Rhizobiales bacterium 12-68-15 | reverse complement strand
CCGGGTCACCGCCTCGATGCCGTGTCCGCCGTCCAGGTGATAATCCACCAGAATGAAATCCGGCCGGAGCTTCGCCGCGCGGGCGGCCTCCAGCGCGCCGGCCGCATCCGCCGCCTTGATGACGCGGCAGCCCCAGCCGGTTAGCAGCAGGTCCATTCCTTCCAGAATGGCCGGCTCGTTGTCGATGGCGAGAATGACGAGGCCGGCGAGGGTCATGGGCGCGGGGCCGCTCTCCGCCCGCGCGGGCACGCTCTCCGCCAGCGGCGCCGTCACCGGCAGTTCCACCGAGAAGACCGAGCCCTTGCCGGGCGCGGAGCGCACCTGAACGTGGTGATCCAGCACCCGCGCGATGCGCTCGACGATGGACAGCCCCAGCCCCAGCCCCCGCGCCTCGCGTGCGCCCTGGTCCAGCCGCTGGAACTCGTGGAAGATCACCTTGAGCTTGGAGCGCGGGATGCCCATGCCGGTGTCCACCACCTCCACCCGCAGCTTGCCGCGGCGGCGCCGGCAGCCCACCAGAACACGGCCGCGCGGGGTGTATTTGATGGCGTTGGAAATGAGATTCTGAAGCAGCCGCCGCAACAGGCGCCGGTCAGAGCGCACGGTCAGCGAACAGGGAACGAAGACGAGTTCCAGCTTCTTCTCTGCCGCCAGCGGCGCAAATTCGAGTTGCAGCTGGGTGAAGACGTCATTGATGCGGAACGGACCCAGTTCAGGGCGAAGGACACCGCTGTCGAGACGGGAAATGTCCAGAAGCGCCGCGAGAATTTCCTCCACCGCTTCCAGCGAGGCGTCGATATTGCCGGCGAGGCGGCCCTGATCGGTGCCCTGTGCCCGCTCCACGAGGCTGGTCACATAGAGCCGGGCGGCATTGAGCGGCTGGAGAATGTCGTGGCTGGCGGCGGCGAGGAAGCGTGTCTTGGAGAGGTTCGCCTCGTCCGCCGCCGCGCGCGCACGCTCCAGCGCCTGGTTGAGGCGCTCCAGTTCGTCGGTGCGCTCGCGCACGCGGCGCTCCAGCGTCTCGTTGGCCCGTTCCAGCGCCATTTCGGCGCTGACCGAGGCGGTCATGTCGGTGAAGGTCACGACGATGCCGCCGTCCGGCAGGGGATCGGACCGCGCCTCGATGGTGGCCGCGCCCTGTGTGAGCCGCTCGTGCGCGCCGGGGCCGCCCGCCGCATAGCGTGCGAGGCGCGCCTCCACATCGTCCCCGCCCTCCTCCGGCTCCGCCTGCGCGCCGCGCAGAACCTCGTCCAGCGGCACGCCCACGGCGTAGCATTCGGGCGGCAGGTCCAGCATCTCGCCGAACTGGCGGTTCCAGCACACGAGGCGCAGTTCGCGATCGAACACGGCAATGCCCTGTCCCACATGGTCGATAGCGGTCTGGAGCAGTTCGCGATTGTACTGGATGGCGGCGGAGGCATCGTCCAGAAGCCGGAGCGCCGCCTTGGTGGAGACTGCCCGCTTGCGCAGCAGCAGCGAGAGGACGAGGCGCGAGGAGGCAGCGCCGATGGCGGACGCCAGCAGGTGCTCCGCATGACGCACCAGTTGCGCATCCGCCTCGTGACGCAGGTCGAGCTTCAGCCCCCGCTCCGCCGCGAAGCTCTCGAAGGCGGACCGGGTGCGCGCCTCACCGAGGTAGCGCGCGACCGTGGCGATCAGTTCGTCCACCGTCACAGATGAGCGCCAGCGGCGGAAGGCGGGCAGCGGCGCCGCCGTGCCGGAGGGGATGAACTGCCCCGCCTGCACCTGCTCGATGGCCGAGGGCCTGGTCAGCAAGGACACGGCGATGAGCAGGAGCGTGTTGAGACCCAGGCTCCAGGCCACCCCGTGCGCGAGCGGAGCGGCGGTGAGGCCGAACAATTGGCCCGGCCGCAGCCACCCGATGCCGAACGGCCCCGCCTGCACGAAGCCGGAGGGCACCAGCCCGGCATCCGCGAGCGAGGGCAGCAGCAGCGTATAGGCCCAGACCAGCGTACCCGCGAGGATGCCGCAGATCGCCCCCTTGGCGGTGGCGCGGCGCCAGACGAGACCGGCCGCAAACGCAGGCCCCACCTGCGCGATGGCGGCAAAGGACAGCAGGCCGATCTGCGCCAGCTGAACGTCGCCGGTGGTCCGGTAATAGAGATAGGTCAGGAACAGGATCAGGAAGATCGCCGCGCGACGCACCGAGAGCAGCAGCCCGGCCATGTCGTGGGGTGTCTGGCGCGTCTCGCCCCGCGCCGCGCGCCGCCGCAGGATGATGGGCATGACGAGATCGTTGGAGACCATGATGGCCAGTGCCACGGTTTCCACGATCACCATCGCCGTGGCGGCCGAGAGCCCGCCCACGAAGGCGAGAAGGGCCAGCCCCTGCGCGCCCGCCACCAGCGGCACCGCGAGCACAAACACGTCGCGGTCCACGGTCTGGAGCGGGAACAGCACCATGCCGGCCAGCGCCACCGGCACCACGAACAGGTTGATGAGCACGAGATAGAGCGGAAACAGCCAGCGCGCGCGGCGGATCTCGGAGAGGCCCCGATTCTCCACCACCGCCACATGGAACTGGCGCGGCAGCAGCACGAAGGCACCAGCCGAGAGCAGGGTCATGGTGACCCAGTTCTCCAGCGACATGCCGCTCTGGAACGGCTTGGTCGCCCCCATCTCGGAGGCGGCATGGACCAGCGGGCCGAAGCCGTCGAACAGGATGAAGGTGACGAAGAAGCCCACCGTCAGGAAGGCCACGAGCTTGACGATGGATTCCGTCGCCACCGCCAGCATCAGTCCTTCCTGATGCTCGGTCGCGTCCGTGTGGCGGGTCCCGAACAGCACCGCGAAGGTGGCCATCGCGAACGCCACGAAGGCGGCAAGGTCAGAGCCGATGGAGCCCGGCAGCGGCGCGGAGCCCAGATGCCCCATCATGGCGAGCAGTGAGGAGGAAACCGCCTTCAGTTGCAGCGAGATATAGGGAATGGATGCGACGATGGCGACCACGGTGACGAGCGCCGCGATGCCCTGGTGCTTGCCATAGCGGGCCGCAAGGAAGTCCGCGATGGACGTGATGTTCTGCGCCTTGGCGATCTCCACGATGCGGATGAGCACCGGAGAGGCCGCGCCGATGACAAGGATGGGGCCGAGATAGATGGTGAGGAAGTCGAAGCCCTGCGTGGTGGCGAGGCCCACCGAGCCGAAGAAGGTCCAGGAGGTGCAATAGACCGCGAGCGACAGGGCATAGATGAGGGGGCGTGGCCGGGCGGCCGCATCCGCGCGCCGCATCCGCCCCCCGAAGCTCGCCACTGCGAACAGGAAGCCGATATAGGCAAGCGCAACGGCGATGACGAACCAGGCCTGAAGCATGTCCCCTCGGCGGCGGGGCGCCCGGCCCGTTCCGGCCGGGCCGTTCGGCGCCGTTGTGACTTTTCACGCAACGGGCGCGGGAGTCCAGTGCGCGCCAGCGAAGTCCACGTCCAGTGCACCCGACGCATGGAACCGCGCAGGGTGGCTGCTGGTTGAGCGGGACATTCCGGAGGTTCGCTTGCGCATCACCCTCATTCACAATCCCAATGCAGGCGAGGGCGCAACCGACGCCGAAAGCCTGATCGAGGCGATCCGCGCCGCAGGGCACAGCGTGCATTATCGCAACAGCAAGGACCCTGCTCTGGAACAGGCGCTGCGATGGCCGGCGGACCTCATCGTCGCGGCAGGTGGCGACGGCGCCGTGAGCCGTGTGCTGAAGCAGTTGCCGGAGGATGCGCCGCCCCTGACCATCCTTCCCCTCGGCACCGCCAACAACATCGCTGCATCGCTGGGCATCGAGGGGCCGCGGGAGCGCCTGATTGCCGGATGGGACGGGTCGCCGACGCGGCGGATGGATATCGGCATGGTCTATTCGGCGGACGGTGAACGCCTGGTGGTGGAAGGAATCGGCATCGGTGCCGTGGCCGCCGCCATGCGCAAGCTGGACGACATTTCCGGCCCCCGTCGCAACCAGATCTCCCGCGCCCGCAAAGGCATACGGAAGGCGGTCGCCCGCAAAAAGCCCCGCAGCCTTGAACTGGACGTGGACGGGGGGCGCGGACGGTTCGACGTGATCTTCGCCGAGATCACCAATATCCGCCGCATCGGTCCTCGGATCGACATGGCGCCCTCGGCGGATCCCGGCGACGGGCAGGCGGAACTTGTCTTTCTTCTGCCTGAACGGCGGAAGGAGATGATGGCGTGGCTGGAAGGCGAGGACTGGAGCGCCGCGCCGCCGCTTGAGTGTCTGCACGGGCGGGAAATCACTATCCTGCGCGCCCACAAGCGGCTGCGTGTGGATGACGATCTCGATGTGCCGATCTCGTCCCTCCCGCTCACTCTGGACATGGGACGGCGCAGCGCCACAGTGCTGGGATGAGAGCGGACGCGGCCGCCCCCGGGGGACGCAGCCCTATTTCCCCCTGCGGCCCAGTTTGCGGCTGAGGGCGCGGCGCGACATGCGCCAGATCCACGAGGGTACCCGCAAAAGGTGATAGCCGAGCGCGCGACCCGCCGGAGGATGCAGGCCGCGCAAGTCTGGATCATCCGCCCAGATCATGCGCAGCATGGAGCGGACATAAGCCGCGTCCTCCAGATACAGAAGCTGATTGAGCCGCTGGCGGATCATGGAGCGCTCGCTCCACTGGTCGGAACCGTCCCATTCCCGCAAGCTCCGGCGTGCACTCGCCACCATGATCCGCACCGGCAGGCTGCGCCTTGCCTCGGCGAGCAGAACTGGCGGCACCTCCAGCCCGAACACCTCATGTGCGAGGGAAAGGGCGACGAGGGACAGGCGTGGAATTCCTTCTGCCGTCGCTCGCGCATGAAGCGCGGCCACGTCACCGACACCGCTTCGCAACAGGGCGTTCACGTCCGTCAGCCATTTCAGCCGGCCCCAGGTGTGCCGGATGCCATGCAGGCAGAGATAGGCATAATACGCGCCGCTTTCGAGCGTCCGGATGGGACGGGCGCCGAGCCGCACCTCCTGGGTGGGGATATGGTCGGCAAGGCTCGGTAGCAGTTGCGCCACGCGGGCGAGGGCGAAATGCAGTTCGACAATGTGGCCGTTCTGCCGGTGAACGAACGACACATCCTTTTCAAAGGCGAGGGCGTGTTCCAGGCCGGCCTCGGTCAGAATGCCTTCATCCCCCACAAGGCTGCGGTAGCCGTTCGCTTCCAGCAGCCGCGCGGCGGGGAGCATGCAGGCGCGTTCAGTCAAAAGGTCGATGTCGCGGGAGGTCTTGAGCCCCACATTGCCATAGGCCAGAAGCGCCAGCGGCACGCCTTTCGCAACCGTCAGCGGAAGCCCGGCGGCATTGAACAGCCCTTGCAGGCGCAGCGTCTCGGCAGTCAACGCCAATCCCTGAACCGCCTCGGCGGAAGCGCGCGCTGCCAGCCGTGCGGCCACTTCTGCCGGCACGCCGTCACGGCCACGGATGCCGCGGGCGGCGAGAGGAACCACGCGATGCCTCAGGGCGAGCCGCTCGAATTGCTGCCAGTCCAGCGGGCCGGCCGCCGCAGCGGTGATGGCGGCCGCGCGGGCCTCGTCCTCCGGCCAGCGGCAGCAGGCGGCAAGGAGGCGGAATTCCGGAGAGAAGCCGCTCATGCCGATGGTTTCGGCACGGATGCCGGCGTCTCGAAGACAGAGGCACCGTCCACGCGGATGATGCGGTCGCACATGTCCAGGGTCTCCGCCCGGTGCGCGATCACCAGCATGGCAGGGCGAGGCTGGAGGGCGCGCAGGCGACCCATGATGGCACGTTCGCCTTCCGGGTCGATGGCACTTGTTGCTTCATCCAGCACCAGAAGGTCCGGCCGCCGCAAAATGGCACGGGCCAGCGCCATGCGCTGGCGCTCGCCCCCGGACAGCAGCGCGCCGCGCTCGCCGAGGCGCGTGTCGAGCCCCTGCGGCAGGCGCGCAACCAGGGCATCGGCCCCGGAAAGCGCAAGCGCGGCCATCATTTCAGGCTCCGGCACGGCCGCATGACCCCAGCCAAGATTGGCGCGCACCGTGTCATCGAACATCACGGCATCCTGCGCCACGTAAGACAAGCGCTCGCGCCAGGACGTCACCCGCGCAGCGGTCAATGGCAGGTCGCCGGCGAAAATCCGCCCCGCCTGCGGTTCCAGAAGGCCGCACACAAGGTCTGCAAGGGTTGTCTTGCCCGCCCCCGAGACCCCGGAAAGCCCGACGATCTCCCCCGGCCGCAGGACGAAATTCGCCTCTCTGAGCCCGGCCCCGCCGGAATGACGATAGGTAACGCCCTCGAAACGCAGTGGCCAGAGGGTGCGCGCATCCATGGCAGCGGGATCGCGCGGGGCGCGGGGCGCGGGGGTCAGGTCATCGCACAGGCTGCGCACCGCCTCCCAGGCGGGCAGGCTGTAGGCGATCTGCTGGAGACCGAGCTGGATCTGCGCCGCCGGCGCGCTCACCCGCCCGAGCACCACGAGCAACGTCAGCAGGACAGGGCCGGACAATGCCAGCCAGGCGAAGCCCGCCAGAACCACGATGATGGCCACCAGCGCTCCCAGCAGGCTCCAGACGCCCCGCATCAGGGATTGCTGCTGCATGAAGCGGATCTGTTCGCCGGCGGCGATGCCGAGATTGCGCGAGAAGGCGGCGACGAAACTCTCCTCCAGATTCTGGCTCATGGCCACCTTCATGCCGGATAGGAAGCGGGCAACCTCGTCGAGGACCGACTGGTTGGCCGCGCTCACCCGCTGGCCGGCGAGATTCGAGCGGCCCAGCAGCCGCCCGAGCAGCAGCGCGCCCGCGCCCAGCATCAGCAGCGCCGCGCCGGTCAGGAGGGGGGCGAGGGCGAAGGCGATGCCAAGCTGCACCACCAGCATCACCACCGCCGTGCCGCTCTGAAGCAGGAAATAGACGCCGGCGCCGCAGCGCTGGACCTCGCCGCTCATCAAGTGGGTGACACGGGCATGGCCGAGGCGGGAGAGCGTCTCCCAGCGCGCCGCCGCAAGTCGCCGGGCCATATCGACCCGCATATGCTCGACAAATCCGATCTGCACCGCCGCAAGCCGCGCATCCCGCTGCCACAGCACCAGGTTTCGCGCGACCATCAGAACGGCGAACAGCCCCATGAGCAGCGCAAGCCGGCCGGTGGGGGCAATGTCGGGGAGGATGCTGCCGATCAGGCCGGCCGCCCGCGAGCCCTCCCCCGCCACACCGAACAGGGTGGCGAGCAAGGGCAGGAGCAGGACGATGCCGACGCCTTCAAGAGCCGCGCCCGCCGCCACCAGCATGGCAGCCACCAGCCCGCGCCGCCCCGCGTGAGCAAACACCGCAGCACTGAAGGCGAAACAGCGCCGCAGCAAATCGACCATTCCCGCCCCTGAAGCCTGACTTTCGCGCGTTGAAGGGACGATTAAGCCTCCGGCACCCGCGCGGCAAGCTCGGCAAGCCACGGCTTGGCATCTCCGTCCGACGGCGCGCGCCAGTCTCCCCTCGGGGAGAGCGACCCGCCGGAAGTGATCTTGGGGCCGTTCGGCAGGGTGGAGCGCTTGAACTGGTTGGCGAAGAAGCGGGTGAGGAAGAGGGCCAGCCAGTGGCGGATTTCGGCGAGGGAATAGGCCCTCTTGTCGGCTTCCGGCAGGTCCACGGGCCAGGTGCCCCGCGCCGCATCGCTCCAGGCACGGTGGGCGAGGAAGGCGATCTTGGACGGCCGGAACCCGTAGCGGGTCAGATAGAACAGGTTGAAATCCTGCAACGCATAGGGGCCGACGATGGCCTGCGTGGACTGGATCGGCTTGCCGTCCTCCGCCGGGACCAGCTCCGGCGAAATCTCGGTGGCAAGGATGGCATGCAGCACACCTGCGGTCTCCGCGCTCACGTCCCCGGAGGCGGCGACGAAGCGGATGAGATGCTGGATCAGCGACTTCGAGACCGAGCCGTTGACGTTGTAATGACTCATATGGTCGCCGACGCCGAAGGTGCACCAGCCAAGCCCCAGTTCCGACAGATCGCCCGTGCCCACCACCAGGCCCCGGTGATGGTTGGCGAGGCGGAATAGGTAATCGGTCCGCAACCCCGCCTGAACGTTCTCGAACGTCACGTCATAGACCGGCGCGCCGTCGGCAAAGGGGTGGCCGAGGTCCGCCAGCATCTGCCGCGCGGCGGGGCGGATGTCGATCTCCTCCGCCGTCACGCCAAGGGAGCGCATGAGCGCCCAGGCGTTGGTCTTGGTTTCGTCGGAGGTGGCGAACCCCGGGAGCGTATAGGCCCGCACGTCCGTCCGGTCGCGCCCGAGAAGATCCATCGCGCGGACGGTGACGATCAGCGCCTGCGTGGAATCCAGCCCGCCGGACACGCCGATGACGGCGGTCTTTGCGCCCGAGGACGCGATGCGCTTGGCAAGTCCCTGCACCTGGATGTTGTAGGCCTCGTAGCAATCCTCCCGCAGCCGGGCGGGATTTGACGGCACGAAGGGGTAGCGCTCGATGATGCGCTCCAGCGGCACTGTCCGCTCCGGCGCATCGAGGGGAACCGTCACGGTGCGGAAGGCCGCCCCCCGGCCGGCCTCCTCGCGCGCGCACGTGCCGAACGTGTTGAGCCGCATGCGCTCCTGCCGGATGCGGCCGAGGTCGATATCGGCCGAAGCGATGACGGCATCGGTCGGGAAGCGCCGGGTTTCCGCGAGCAGGTCGCCATATTCGAAGACCGCTGCGTGGCCGTCCCACGCAAGGTCGGTGGTGGACTCCCCCGGCCCGGCTGCCGAATAGGCATAGGCCGAGACGGTGCGTGCCGACTGGCTGGCGCAGAGCAGCCGGCGGGTATCCGCCTTGCCGATGGTGATGTTGCTGGCGGACAGGTTCAGAAGAACCTCCGCCCCGTTGAGCGCCGCCCGCGTGGACGGCGGCAGCGGCACCCACACATCCTCGCAGATTTCCACATGGAACGTGACGGGCACCGTGCCCTCGCTGCGGAACAGGAGATCGGTTCCGAACGGAACCTGCGTCCCGCAGATGGCGATGGTGCCGCTCACCCCCGCGCCGGACGTGAAGTGGCGGCTCTCGTAGAATTCGCGATAGGTAGGCAGGTAGGTCTTGGGCACCGCCCCGAGAATGACGCCGCGATGGATGACGATTCCCGCATTGTAGAGCCGTCCCGCCCGCCGCAGCGGCGCGCCGATGACGAGAACGGGAAACAGCTCCGCAGACGCCTGCCGGATCCGGTCGATGGCGGTGTCCACCGCGTCGAGCAGCGCATCCTGAAACAGCAGGTCATCGATGGCGTAGGACGAAATTCCGAGTTCCGGAAACAGCATGATGGCGGTGGACGCCGCATCCCCCTGCCGCGCCAGCCGGATCGTCTCCTCCGCCGCAAAGGAGGGGTCCGCGACCCCCGCCCTCGGCACGCAGGACGCGATGCGGATGAATTCGTGGCTGTAGAGAGAATGAAAATCCATCGCCTGACCCTGCCGCAGAAGGTGGGCAAGGTCGTTGATTTTTCACGCGAGAACAAGCGCTGCACCGGCAAACAGTCAAGGCGACGTGATCGCACCCGCGACGCGGCCGCCCTCCCATCCCGCGCGGGCTGTGCTAAAGGCTGATCCGTTCAGGTTGAATCCATCTGAACGGTGACATCAGTCTCTCAATTGTCGATGGAAACCGCCTTTCCGGTCGGCCTGCGGTGCAGTCTGGTCGGCCCCCTGCCTTGAGGATCGCCATCGGCCCTGTCTGGCCGAATTGAAACACCCGCTCCAGGGTCGGGGAAGGCCGCAGCGCACATCCGGCGCGCGCCGCCCGGCCACGCCGCGCACATCATCACGGCCGCCCATGCCTGTTCCCCGTCTTCCCCGGACCATGCTGATCCCGCTCATCGTCGCCTGCGCCCTGTTCATGGAGCAGGTGGATTCGACGGTGATCTCCACATCCCTGCCCGCCATCGCCCACGCCCTGAACGAAGACCCGGTGGCGCTGAAGCTCGCGCTCACCTCCTATCTGCT
>NCCY01000077.1:10850-14270 GCA_002279855.1 Rhizobiales bacterium 12-68-15 | reverse complement strand
AAAGGACACGAAGAAGAAAAATGCCCGTTCACAATCCCAAACAAAACCCCCGTCGCTCCCAAAGCGACGGGGGTTTTGTGCGTTCGGGCGCCGGGATGAAAGCGCACGCCGGAGACAAGGCCAAGACAGGCCGGGACGAGGCCAGGCCAAGCCATGCGAAGGTCAGGCCAAGGCCAGGCCAGTTCAGGCCAAACGCCGTCCGCTCAGCACATGGCGACCTTCCCGCCGGAAAGCCCCCCGCATCCGCGCGAACCGTCAGGCCTGATCCGGAACCCCCGACACCAGTTCCGGCGAACCCGCCCCCGCAGCCGCCAGCTGCCGCCCAAGCCGCCCCCGAAACGCCCCTCGCCCCCGCCGAAACAAAACCCGCCGCAAGCCGCGGACAGCCTCTCCAACGCTCTCAAGGCGCGTGCACCCCGTTGACCAGGTTGCAGTGTGCGCCTAGGCTCGCTCTCTAAACGATTGAAATTCGCGTTCAGCCTGCCGATTTGGGGTCTGCACGCGAAAAGAAGGGCGAAAAGCCTGAAATCGAAGGGGCAGGATGCCCTTGGGGAGAGCGCCAAATGAAACGCCTGCTTGCCGGCCTCGGCCTTGCTGTGTCTGCCCTTCTGCCGCTGTCTTCGGCGCAGGCGGCCTATCCGGATCGTCCCATCACACTCATCGTCCCGTGGGGTGCCGGCGGGGGCACGGATGCCGTGGCCCGGATTATCGGTTCGCTGGTGGAGCGGGATCTCGGGCAGCCCGTCGCTGTCGTGAACCGCACTGGGGGGCAGGGGGTTGTTGGCCATCAGGCCATCGCCGATGCGCCGGCAGACGGCTACACGATCGGGCTCATTACGGTTGAGATCGGAATGATGCACTGGCAGGGGCTGACCAAGCTCGACTACCAGTCCTACACGCCCATTGCCATGGTGAACGAGGACCCGGCCGGCATCCAGGTCAAGGCCGACGCCCCCTACAAGACCGCCAAGGAACTGATTGCCGACATCAAGGCCAACCCAGGAAAGTTCAAGGCGTCGGGAACCGGGCAGGGTGGCATCTGGCATCTCGCCCTTGCGGGAATGCTCTCGTCCGAAAAGATCCAGCCCTCGACGGTCCCTTGGGTGCCCAGCAACGGTGCTGCACCGAGCCTTCAGGACCTGATGGCCGGAGGGGTTCAGGTGGTCACCTGTTCGCTGCCCGAGGCGCGGTCGCTGATCGATGCGGGGCGTGTAAAGAGCCTCGCCATCATGGGGAAGGAGCGCTCGAAGCTGATGCCCGACGTTCCCACCCTGAAGGAAGCGCTGGGGAGCGACTGGACCATCGGTGCCTGGCGCGGTGTCGCCGGGCCAAAGGGGCTTCCCAAGGAGGTCACGGACAAGCTCGAGGCCGCCCTCAAGAAGGCTTATGAGAGCAAGGAATATCAGGACTTCCTGACCAATCGCGGCTTTGGCGGCCGCTGGGCGCAGGGCGCTGCCTTCGGGGCCTTCATGGCAGAAAGCGATGCCTCGCTGGGGGCGGTGATGAAAGAAGTTGGCCTCGCGAAGTAGTCCGTCCGGAAGGGACACGCCAGGCGGGCTTTTCCTGTGCGGTCTCCTGCTGGGTGCACAAGCGTTACGGGCAGGGGCAGGGCCGGTGTTCGCCCTTGGCTGGGCGCGGGAAAAAGCAGCTCTGGCGCGTGCGGCGGCGCCCATCGCCGCGGTTCTCGCCTATGTCGTCCTCGCTCCGCGCATCGGCTTCATCCCGGCGGCCACTCTGCTGTTGCTGCCCCTCCTGCTGATGCTGAAGACGCGTGCCGTGGTCGCGTTCCCGGTCGCGATCGCCACGGCGCTGGTCACTTATTACGCCTTCTCCCATGGGCTGCGCGTTCCCCTCCCGCGCGGCGTCATCGAGGCCTTGCTCTGATGAATGCGATCGAAACGGGACTTGGGATGATCCTGCACTGGCATGTGATCATCACCATCTTTCTGGCCGCTGCCTTCGGCCTCGTGGTGGGGGCCATACCCGGCCTCACCGCCACCATGGCGATCGCACTCCTGGTGCCGATTACCTTTTTCATGGATCCGATCCCGGCGGTCGGTGCCATGATCTCCTGCTCCGCCATGGCGATCTTTGCGGGGGACATTCCCAGCACGCTCATGCGCATGCCGGGCACTCCCGCTTCTGCGGCCTATACGGACGAATGCTATGCCATGACCCGCAAGGGGCAGGCGGAGCTTGCCCTAGGGGCCAATGTCCTGTTCTCGGCCCTTGGTGGCCTGTTCGGCACGCTGATTCTCATGATCAGTGCGCCTCTGCTGGCGGAAGTCGCGCTGCAGTTTTCCTCCTACGAGTATTTCTGGCTTGCCTTGCTGGGGCTAGCCTGCGCGATCTTCATCGGCACGGGTTCGCCGGTAAAAGGCTTGATCTCTCTGTTCATCGGGTTGTTCGTGGCGACGATCGGGCTTGAAAATCCCGGCGGAATTCCGCGCTTCACTATGGGCAGCACTGATCTCATGGGAGGTGTGGACTTCATTCCCGCCATGATCGGCCTGTTTGCGGTCTCCGAAGTGATCCGGGCCATGGTCTCGGGTGCGAAGGACTGGGATGTGAAGCAGTTCTCGCTCGGCAACCCGATGCGGGGCTGGGGCACGCTCATGGTCAAATACTGGCCCCAACAGCTGCGGGGCAACATCACCGGAACGGCCATCGGCATCCTGCCCGGGGCCGGGGCGGACATTGCGGCCTGGGTCTCGTTCGCCATGAGCCGCAAATTTTCAAAGACCCCGGAGAAGTTTGGTACCGGCCATCTGGAGGGGATTGTTGAGAGCACCTCCTCCAACAACGCCGCGCTGGCGGGGGCGTGGGTGCCGGCCCTAGTGTTCGGGATTCCCGGAGACAGCATCACGGCCATCGTCATCGGGGTTCTCTATCTGAAGGGGCTCAATCCCGGCCCGACGCTGTTTCTGAACAATCCCGAATCCATCTACGCAATCTTCTTCATATTCATCGCGGCGAACATTGCGATGATCCCGCTCGGGCTGATGGCAGTGAAGGCCGGAACCTCCCTGTTGCGCGTTCCGCGCCGCATCCTGATGCCTATCATTCTCATGTTCTGCGTCGTCGGTGCGTTCGCCGTGAACAATTCGGTTTACGGAATTCTGGTGATGCTGGGGTTCGGCGTGCTCGGCTTCCTCATGGAGGAGCATGATGTGCCGATTGCCCCCTGCGTGCTTGGCATCGTACTCGGCAAGATGCTGGAGGAAAGCTTCGTGACCTCCATGATCAAGTCGGATGGCAACCTGCTGGGCTTCTTCGAACGGCCGATCGCAGGCGCCCTTGGCGGCGTGACTCTGCTCGTGCTTCTGATGCCCGCTTTGATGTGGATGTACCGTCGCAGCCGGCTGGCGGCTGCATGACGGGAGGCGCATCGGGCGGCTGAGAAGGTCGCCTCGGGGCGGC
>NCCY01000077.1:0-10825 GCA_002279855.1 Rhizobiales bacterium 12-68-15 | reverse complement strand
CCGGAGCCACCGGCTTCCCGTGGCGGATGGGCGAAGAGGTGACGGAAATAGCCTGACAGCACGGGGGACAGCTGGAACTGGCGTGCAAGCTGGCGCTCATTGCGAATACTTTTCTGGCGCAGGATCCTCCAGAGAAAGGCGGCGACCTCCGGGTCATGCTGGAGGAGGTCGACGGCCTTCTCGAAGATGATCAGGATTTCGCCGAGGGGCGCCTGGGACACATGCTCCGCCGGCTGGATGACCAGGATGTCTTCCTCAACCGCGAGGCGCGGAGCCGAGCGCAGGGCGCGGATATAGAAGTCCACGTCCGCCATGTGACGCAGGCGCGGGTCAAAATCGAGAATGGCGGAACGACGGTGGATGGTCCCACCGATGGGGCCGATCACATTACCCCGAAGCAGGCGATCGGGCGTGCGGCGGATGGCCTGCTGCATCTCCGGGGGCGGCGCAGGCCGCACGGCCGCGTCTTCGACGCGAAGGCTCGCACACCCGATGATGGCGTCCGGCGCGCCTTCCAGCAGGGCCACAAACCGGCCAAGGGCATCTCTCCCGGCGAAGCGGTCGCCGGGCAGCAGCATCTTGATGAGGGGGGACTGCGACTGCCGGATGGCCTCGTCCCAGTTCATCGGCGTGCCCAGCGGGCGCAGATTGGCGAAGTGGCGCAGGCGCCCGCCGAAATCATAGGAGGCGATCAGGCTTTCGGATGATCCGTCGGGGGAATCGTCCGCGATGACCACTTCATAATCGAGGAAGCGCTGCTCCACGAGGGAATCGAGGGTGCGTTCGAGCCCTTCGAGCTGTGAGGCGACGGGAATGCAGATCGATACGGCGGACACTGCCGGATGCTCCCTCATGCGGCCGTCTCTGTCGATCGGCATCCGGGGGGAGTCGCAGCCGCCGGATGGATCAATGGCCCTCGTCACCACTCATGAACCAAAGCCGTTAATGGACTGCATGCAGGTGGTGTTGCCGGCTGCAAATCTGCCGCGTCACCCCATCGGGATAGAGCGTTGCGCCCTGTCAAACACACGTGCGGCCCGCCGAGGCGGGCCGCAGGGAATATCGGAAGGAGGTGCGGCTTCAGTTCGCCGCCGCATCTTTGCGCTTCTGGATGAAGGCGACGATCTCGCCGACGATCCCGCGACGGAACAGCGAGACTGCCAGCACGAAGATCACACCCTGGATCACGAGAACCCATTCGCCCAGCGAGGCGAGATAGTTCTGCATGGTCACGATCACCGCCGCGCCCACCACCGGTCCGATGATGGTGCCCATGCCGCCCACCAGCGTCATCAGAACCACTTCGCCCGACATCTGCCACGCCACGTCGGTGAGCGAGGCGAGCTGGAACACGATGGCCTTGGTGGAGCCCGCAAGGCCGACCAGCGCGGCAGACAGCACGAAGGCCATCAGCTTGTACTGGTGGACACGGTATCCCAGAGACACCGCGCGGGCCTCGTTCTCGCGGATCGCCTTCAGCACCTGACCGAACGGCGAGTGAACCGTGCGGTAGATGATGGCGAAGCCGATGATGAAGATCGCCAGCACCACATAATAGAGGTTCAGGTCGGAGGTGATGTCGATGACGCCGAACAGCGGACGGCGCGGCACCGCCTGAAGCCCGTCCTCGCCGCCCGTGAAGGGCGCCTGAAGGCAGAAGAAGAAGAACATCTGCGCCAGCGCCAGCGTGACCATCGCGAAATAGATGCCAAGGCGCCGGATGGCGAGAAGCCCTGCGACCAGTCCGAGCACCGCAGCAAAGGCGGTGCCGGCGAGGATGCCAAGCTCCGGCGAGAAGCCCATCACCTTCACCGCGTGGGCGCAGATGTAGCTGGCGCCACCGAAGAACATGGCATGCCCGAACGACAGAAGGCCGACATATCCCAGAAGCAGGTTGAAGGCGCACGCGAACAGCGCAAAGCACATCACCTTCATCAGGAACACGGGATACACGCCGAAGGGCGCCACCAGCAGGACGGCGAGCACGGCCAGCGCGATGATGATGCGCACGGGCGAATAGCCGTCCTGGCCGGCGGAGGTTGCGATGTGGGAGGTGGTCATGTGCAGGGCCTTCTCACTTCGCGGTGCCGAACAGGCCGGCCGGCTTTATCAACAGCACAATGGCCATGATGACGAAGATGACGGTGCTGGAGGCTTCCGGATAGAAGACCTTGGTCAGCCCCTCAATGACACCGAGGCCAAATCCCGTGACGATGGCGCCCATGATGGAGCCCATGCCGCCGATCACCACCACCGCGAACACCACGATGATGAGGTTGGAGCCCATGGTGGGGCTCACCTGATAGGCGGGCGCGGCGAGCACACCGGCGAGCGCGGCAAGGCCCACGCCGAAGCCATAGGTGAGCGTAATCATGCGCGGCACGTCGATGCCGAAGGCCTGCACCAGATCCGGGCGCTCGGTGGCGGCCCGCAGATAGGACCCAAGCTTGGTGCGCTCGATGACGAACCAGGTGGCGAGGCAGATCACCAGCGACGCGATCACCACGAAGCCGCGATAGTTCGGCAGGAACATGAAGCCGAGATTGGTGCCGCCAGGCAGGGGATTGTCATAGGGAAGGCCGGACGAGCCGTATTGCCGCCGGAACAGTCCTTCGAGGATCAGGGCGAGACCGAATGTCAGCAGCAGGCCGTACAGATGGTCGAGATGGTAGAGCCGCCGCAGCAGCGTGCGCTCGATGATCATGCCGATGATGGCGACGATGATCGGCGACAGCACCAGCGCCCCCCAGAACGGGATGCCGACATAGTTCAGCAGCATCCACGCGCCGAACGCGCCCATCATGTATTGCGCGCCGTGCGTGAAATTGATCACGTTCAGCAGGCCGAAGATCACCGCGAGCCCGAGGCTCAGCATGGCGTAGAAGGCCCCGTTGATGAGGCCCAGCAGCAACTGTCCGAACAACGCCTGCGGCGCCACCCCGATGAGCTCGAACATGGATCGTGTCTCTTCTCAGGAAGGGGCCAGCCGGACCGCGAGAGGGTCCGGCCGGCGGTTCACATCAGGTCTTCTTGACGAGCGGGCAGCCACCCTGGTCGAGCGGGCGGAAAGCCTCGTTCGCGGGGATGGTCGCCTTCAGCGTGTAGAAGTCGTAGGGGCCCTTGGAATCCGAGGGCTTCTTCACTTCGAACAGGTACATGGGGTGGATCTGGCGTCCATCCGCACGGACCTCGCCCTTGCCGAAGAGCTTGTCATCGGTGGGCATCTTCTTCATTTCGGCAACGACCGCGGCGCCATCCTTGGCGCTCTTGATGGCCGCAACCGACTTCAGATAGTGGGTCACGCCGGAATAGACGCCGGCCTGGACCATGGTCGGATACTTGCCGCCGTTCGCGGCGGAGAACTCCTTGGCGAACGCGCGATTGGCGTCCGTCATGTCCCAGTACCACGCCGAGGTCAGGTTCAGGCCCTGGGCGGTCTTGAGGCCGATGGAGTTGATGTCGGAGAGGAAGATCAGCAGGCCGGCGAGCTTCTGGCCGCCGGAGACGATGCCGTATTCGGCCGCCTGCTTGATCGAATTGATGGTGTCGCCGCCGGCATTGGCGAGGCCGATCACCTTGGCCTTGGAGCCCTGCGCCTGCAGAAGGAAGGACGAGAAGTCGGCATTGTTGATCGGCACGCGCACGTTGCCGACAACCTTGCCGCCATTGGCCTTCACCACCTCGGAGGTGTCACGCTCCAGCGCGTGGCCGAAGGCATAGTCGGCGGTCAGGAAGAACCAGGTGTCGCCGCCATTCTTGGTCACGGCCTTGCCGGTGCCGTTGGCGAGCGCCCAGGTGTCATAGGTCCAGTGGACCGTATTGGGCGAGCACTGCTTGCCGGTGAGGTCGGAAGAGGCCGCGCCGGAATTGACGAAGACCTTGTTCTTCTCGCGGGTGACGGTGTTGATCGCGAGCGCCACACCGGAATTCGGCGTGTCGACGATCATGTCCACGCCGTCTACGTCGTACCACTGGCGGGCGACGGAGGTGCCGACGTCGGCCTTGTTCTGGTGGTCGGCCGCGACGACCTCCACCTGGAGGCTCTTGTTGGTGGCGTTGAAGTCCTCGACGGCCTTCTTCGCCGCCCAGACCGAACCGGGACCGGCGAGATCGGCATACAGGCTCGACATGTCGGTGAGGACGCCGATCTTCACCTTCACGGGTGTCTGAGCCTGGGCGGAGGCCGTGACAGCAAGCACGCTGGCGGCCGCCATGAGAATGGCTGCGAAACGCATCTGTTTCCTCCTGCCGGCTGTTGCCGGACGCGTTGTCACGAATTCCCCGGCTCAGACGCCGAGGAAAGTTTCCAAACGCGCCGCGTTTTCCGCGATCTTATCGTTGGGTACCATGTCCACCACCCGCCCGTGCTCGACCACATAGTGACGGTCGGCCACGGTCGAGGCGAAGTGGAAGTTCTGCTCAACGAGCAGCACGGTGAAACCCTTCTTCTTGAGGGTTTTGATGATTTCGCCGATATGCTGGACGATGACCGGGGCAAGGCCCTCGGTGGGTTCGTCCAGCAGCAGGAGCTTGGCGCCGGTGCGCAGGATGCGGGCGATGGCCAGCATCTGCTGCTCGCCGCCTGACAGCTTCGTGCCCTGGCTGTTGCGGCGCTCTTCAAGGCGCGGGAACAGCTCATGCACTTCGTCCACGCTGAGCCCGCCCGGCAGCACCACCGGCGGCAGCAGCAGGTTCTCGCGCACGTTCAGGCTCGAGAAGATGCCGCGCTCTTCGGGGCAGTAGGCAATGCCGAGGCGCGCGATATGGTTCGGCGCGAGGCTGACTGTCTCCTTGCCCTGATACTTGATGGAGCCCGTGCGCTTGCGCAGGAGGCCCATGATCGCCCGCATGGTGGTGGTCTTGCCGGCGCCGTTGCGCCCGAGCAGAGTCACCACCTCGCCCGGCTGGATGTCGAAAGTCATGCCGTGAAGGACATGGCTTTCCCCGTAATGGCCGTGCAGGTCGCGGACTTCGAGCAGCGCTTCAGCCATGTCCGTGCCCCGTGCCCATATAGGCCTCGATCACTTGCGGGTTCTTCGAGACTTCCGCATAGGGCCCCTCGGTCAGGATCTCGCCGCGCGCGAGCACGGTGATCCGGTCGGACAGGTTCGCCACCACGGAAAGATTGTGTTCCACCATCAGCACGGTGCGGTTTTCCGACACCCGCTTGATGAGATCGGAGGTGCGCGCGATATCCTCGCGGCCCATCCCGGAGGTCGGCTCGTCCAGCAGCAGCATCTCGGGTTCGAGCGCCAGCGTGGTCGCGATCTCCAGCGCCCGCTTGCGGCCATAGGGCAGTTCCACCGCCATATGGTTCGCATACTGCGTGAGGTCCACGTCCGCGATGAGCTGCATGGCCCGGTCGTTCAGCGCGCTGAGCGAGCTTTCAGACTTCCAGAAGTGAAAGGAGGTGCCGAGCGGCCGCTGAAGGGCGACGCGGACATTCTCCAGCACGCTCATATGGCCGAAGGTGGCGGAGATCTGGAACGAGCGCACCATGCCAAGGCGCGCGATGTCCGCAGGCTTCGTCCGCGTGATGTCGCGTCCGTTCAGCCGTATGGTGCCGCGGGTGGGCTCCAGAAACTTGGTGATGAGATTGAAGCAGGTGGTCTTGCCCGCGCCATTCGGCCCGATAAGGGCATGAATGGTGTGACGGCGAATCCGAAGGTCGACGTTCTTGACGGCGGCGAAACCCTTGAATTCCTTGGTCAAACCAGTCGCTTCAACGATGTAGGGCACGTCGGAGACGGTGTCCATATCGTAATCAGATCCCCTCGCTATGGCCGGTCGCAGGCCGCGTCGGCACGTTTCCCCGGATCGTCTTCAATCGACGCTTCTTGGTTTTGCGGCACGGTATCACGGGAAGAACGTCCGGCGTCAATATGGTCGCACGGCAAATTTCGAACGTTTGATTTATTCCGTGCCCCGGCTGCGAATGATGACGCCACCGCGGGCAACCAAAAGTTGACTGCACCGAGCGTGTCAAGTGCACTTCCAGCCGCATGCGCACATCGCACAGCATGCGGAAAACATGAATGGAATTCCGGAAACCAGGTAGGCTCCGGAACTCCACTGGTGACAATGTGAGGGCGAAAAGTGCAGCGCCGTGCCTTCCGTAGAGGCAAGGATTGCCTTTCCGGGGTTATCCCCGTGCTTGTGAATGGTATTCTGTATTCGGTCGCATATCGGTCGCCGCAGCAATGCGGTTCGACATGTTGAAGAAGCCCGTTACGGCCGCCACATCCCAAATGTCCCGCTCCCCCAGCCCCACGGCGCGCAGGCCGGCACGGTCGGCTTCCTCCACCTCGTGGGGGCGCTCGGTGAGCTTCACCGCGAAATCGAGAATCGCGCGCTGGCGGGCATCGAGCCGCGCGGCGCGATAATTCATCACCAGCTGCTCGCCGAGAATGGGGTCGCCCGACAGCTGGCGCACGGCGGCGCCATGCGCGGTGAGGCAATAATAGCAGCGGTTCACACTGGAGACCGCCACGGCGATCATTTCGCGTTCCAGCTTGGTGAGACCTGACGGCGCCAGCATCAGGTCATTATACATGCCGGCGAAGGCATTGAGCTTGGGGAGGTCGAACGCATAGGCGAGAAGCACGTTCGGGACAAAGCCGATCTTCTCGTTGCACTTGTCGAAATATGCCGTCGTTGCAGCATCTAGATTTGCTTGGGGGAGCTGAAGCGCGATGACCGGAAGGTCGTTCGGCGCACCGCCCGATGCGGTCGTGGAAACGGCTTTCGGCGCGGACTTTTCGGGGGCCTTGTCCTTTCGCAATGCAGCGCTTTTCTCGGTCTTCTTCGGCTTGCCTGTCTTCTTCGGCCCGGTCATGGTGTTGCCCTTCTTGCGGTTTCCATCGTCGTTTCATCGTGCCGACATGATCGTCGGATCAGAACAACAATAGAAGCTCAGGGGCGGGTCCGCATCCCATCCAGGGCGGGCCAAGCGGGGACGAGACCATGACCATGCGTTCAATGACGGAAAGTGATGGCGAAACCGGCGTTCGCGCACGGATCGCGCATACGGTGTCGGTGCTGGCTGCAGGCGGGGTTCCGGAGGTGTTTTCCAGCGCGCTCCTGAACGGTGCGGCGCCCGAAGACGTGGCGCTCCTGACCGAAGAGACCCTGGTCCGGCTCGTCAAGGCGGCCTTCGCGCATCTGTCCTCGCGCCCGCGCGGCCAGCATGACGCCCGCGTCTACAATCCTGACTGGGCTGGCGCTCCCGCGATCACCGTCATCGAGACGGTGAATGACGATATGTCCTTCCTGTTCGATTCGGTTGCCGGCGAACTGGCGGATCGCGGTCTCGATCTGCGCCTCACCTCGCACCCCATTCTCGCCGTCGAGCGCGATGCTGCCGGCACGCTGGAGCAGATCGAATCGGACCTGCACTCCGCCAAGGGCCGGAGCCTGCCGCACGAGAGCATCATCCACCTGCACATCCCTCAGCTCGAATCCGAGGCGGCGATGGCAGAGTTGAAGGCGGCCCTCGACAAGACGCTGGCGGACGTTCGCGCGGCCAATGTGGACTTTCTCGCCATGCGCGACGAGGTCCGTGCCCTGGCCAAGGCCTGCCGGGTGGCCAATGTCCCCTATTCGCAGGCGGACCGGAACGAAGCCGCAGAGTTCATCGAATGGCTCGCCGGCAACAATTTCATCTTCCTCGGCGTGCGGCGCTACGGACTTTCGGGCGACGGTGCGCTCGTGCCCGAGCTTGGTCTCGGCATCCTGCGGGATCCGGCGGTCAAGGAGGTCGGTGAAGGGCGCGATACGGCCAGCCTGCCCCAGATCGGGGAGGGCGCGCCGCTGCTCATCACCAAATCCGCGCTGTGGTCGCGCGTGCACCGGCGGGCCTATGCCGATTTCATTGGCATGAAGCTCCATGCCGCCGATGGCCGCGAGACCGGCGAACTGCACATTGTCGGCCTGTTCACCTCGAACGTGTACACCCATTCCGCGCGGCATATTCCCTATCTGCGGCTCAAGACCGGGCTGGTGCTCGCCCGTGCCGGCCTTGATGAGGAAAGCCATTCCGGCAAGGCGCTTGCGACCGTGTTGGAGACCTATCCGCGCGACGACCTGTTCCAGATCGACGCCGACACGCTGCTGCCCTACGCGCTCGACATCCTCTCGCTCTATGACCGGCCGCGTGTGCGCGTGCTGCCGCGTCCGGATGCGTTCGGCCGCTTCGTCTCGGTGCTGGTCTATGTGCCGCGTGAGCGGTTCGACTCCACCCTGCGGCAGCGCATCGGCGAGCGGCTTGCGGCGGCGTTTGGCGGCAAGGTGGAGGGCTTCACGCCCCTGTTCCTGGCCGACGTGCCGCTCACCCGCGTCCACTATACCCTCAGCCGCGAGGGCGGCCCGGTGCCGGTGGTGGACCGTGGCGAGCTGGAGCGACTGGTGGCCGAGGACGTGCTCTCCTGGAGCGACCGTCTGCGCGATGCCTTGCGCGCGGCCCACGGACCGAAGGCGCGCGTGCTCATGGAGCGCTATGGCGACGCCTTCGGCGGAGGCTACACGGCGGCCTATGGCGTCGAGATTGCGGTCGCGGACATCGAGCGGCTGGAGCGCCTGTCGCCCGAGCGGCCGGTGGCCCTCGATTTCTACCGCCGCGAGGATGAGCCGGCGACACGCATCGCGCTGCGCCTGCTGTCCTACAGCCGGCCGCTGCCGCTCTCCGAGCGCGTGCCGATGCTGGAGAATATGGGCCTGAAGCCCATCAACGAGCGCACCTATCGCCTGCGCCCGGGCGGTGAGAGCGGCGTGCCGTGCTGGGTGCATGACATGACGCTGGAACGCAGCAATGGCGGCACGCTTGAGGTCTCCGGTTCCGCCGAGCGGCTGGAAGACCTGCTGACGGCGGTGCTGCGCGGCGAGGCGGAGAATGACGGCTTCAACGCCCTCGTCCTCGATACGGGTCTTGCCTGGCGCGACGTGGCCCTCGCCCGTGCGCTCGGCCGCTATCTGCGGCAGGCCGGCATCCCCTACAGCCAGGACTATCTCTGGACCACACTGGTTGGCCACGCGGACATTGCCGAGCGCATCGTCGCGCTGTTCCATGCCAGGTTCGACCCGCGTCTCGATACGGATCCGCAGGTCCGTGCCACCCGCGAGGAACCGTTGCGCCGGGAGATCGAGGCCGCGCTGGCGGAAGTGTCCTCGCTGGATGAAGACACCATCCTGCGCCGCTTCCTGAACCTCGTCGATGCGGCGCTGCGCACCAGCTATTACCAGACCGACGCCGATGGGCGGCCGAAGGGCGTGATCGCGATCAAGTACCAGAGCGCGAAGGTGGAGGGGCTGCCCCTGCCGCGTCCGCAGTTCGAGGTGTTCGTCTATTCGCCCCGCGTGGAGGGCGTGCATCTGCGCTTCGGCCATGTGGCGCGAGGCGGGCTGCGCTGGTCTGATCGCCCGCAGGATTTCCGCACCGAAGTGCTGGGCCTCGTGAAGGCGCAGCAGGTGAAGAATGCCGTGATCGTGCCCGTGGGTGCCAAGGGCGGCTTCGTGCCGAAGCGCCTGCCCGTCGGTGGCTCGCGCGATGCGGTGCAGGCGGAGGGCATCGCCGCCTACAAGCTGTTCGTCTCCAGCCTGCTGGACATCACCGACAACCTGAAGGGCGGGGACCTCGTCCATCCCGACAATGTGGTGCGGCTGGACGGGGACGACCCCTATCTCGTCGTCGCCGCCGACAAGGGCACGGCGACCTTCTCGGACACCGCCAACGGCATTTCCCACGAGCACGGCTTCTGGCTGGACGACGCCTTCGCCTCGGGCGGTTCGGTGGGCTATGACCACAAGGCCATGGGCATCACCGCGCGCGGCGCCTGGGAGGCGGTGAAGCGCCACTTCCGCGAGATCGACATCGACATCCAGCAGACCTCCATCCGGGTGGTGGGCGTCGGCGACATGTCTGGCGACGTGTTCGGCAACGGCATGCTGCTGTCCACGGCCCTGAAGCTGGTGGCCGCGTTCGAATCCCGAGCCGGATCCGGCGGTCTCGTTCGCCGAGCGCCAGCGTCTGTTCAACCTGCCGCGCTCGTCCTGGGCGGATTACGACGCCTCGCTGATCTCGCAGGGCGGCGGCATCTTCCCGCGTACGGCGAAGAGCATCCCGCTTTCGCCCGAGGTGCGCGCGCTGCTCGGCCTCAACAAGGTGGAGGCGACCCCCAACGAGGTGATGACCGCCATCCTCAGGGCGGAGGCGGACCTGCTCTGGTTCGGCGGCATCGGCACCTATGTGCGCGCCTCCTTCGAGAGTGACGCGCAGGTGGGCGACCGCGCCAATGACGCCATCCGCATCGCAGCCGGCGAACTGCGGGTGAAGGCGGTGGGCGAGGGCGCCAATCTCGGCATGACCCAGCGCGGGCGCATCGAGGCCGCGCGCCGGGGCGTCCGCCTCAATACCGACGCCATCGACAATTCGGCGGGCGTGAACACGTCGGACGTCGAGGTCAACATCAAGATCGCCCTCTCGACGCCCGTGGCGGAAGGCGTGCTCTCCGCGCCCGACCGGGCGGCCCTTCTCGGCGAGATGACGGACGAGGTGGGGCACCTCGTCCTGCGCAACAACTATCTGCAGACGCTGGCCCTCTCGCTCGCCCAGCGCAGCGGCACCAGCGACACCGCCTTCCAGCAGCGGCTGATGCAGATGCTGGAAGCGCGGGGCGAACTGGACCGGGGGGTGGAATATCTGCCCACCGACAGCGAGGTCCAGGAGCGCCGGGCCCGCGGGGAGGGGCTCACGCGGCCCGAACTTGCGGTGCTGCTCGCCTATGCCAAGCTCTCGCTCTATTCCGAGCTGCTGGCCTCCGACGTGCCGGAC